>DATGOH010000108.1:0-5043 GCA_035306165.1 Ferdinandcohnia sp. | reverse complement strand
GCCGTGATCTCGTGGGTGGGCAGGCTGGCCAGGAAGACCGGGTCG
The DNA here is from genome assembly GCA_035306165.1 of Ferdinandcohnia sp. GTDB lineage: Bacteria > Myxococcota > Myxococcia > Myxococcales > Vulgatibacteraceae > ZC4RG40. The sequence goes on along the minus strand of DATGOH010000108.1, from coordinate 4,998 downwards.
AAGTGGTCCTTGTGCTCGTGGCTGACGTAGACGATGCGCTCCTTGGACGGGTCGGAGAGCTTCTGGCGCACCGTCTCCGCCAGGTGGTGGTTCTGGGGGAGCTGAAACCAAGAGGAGTCGAATGCGCCGTGGGGAGAGAGCCACGGATCCAGGACGACCACCGCGTTGGGCGTCTCGAGCAGGAAACCCGCATGCCCCAGGAATGTCAGCCGCATCCACACTCCCCCTGTGAATCGGTGGTAGGGAGATAAGGACGGCGGGCGGCGGCGGCGCGTGCCCGATCGGGGAAGGTGCGGGCAAAAAAAGCGCCGGTCGGCGGGTGCCGACCGGCGCAGCGTGACCGCAGTCGTGGAACGCTAGGGGATGATCTCGCGGACGCTCAGCCACTTGAAGTCGACGTCGTCGGCGTTGTCCCACCTAAACGCCGCCACCGGGCCGCCCCAGGTGATCGGAATCCGCGAGTTCGAGCCGCCACAGCTACCGAGGCTGCCGCCGAAGGTTCCGTCGTCGAGGTGCTCGTAGACGAGCTTCCACGAGACGCCGTCGAGCTTCTCGTCCATGTACAGCTCGGTCTTCACCGCCAGCTTGCCGTTGACGGTGACGTTGCGGATGACGCCCTTGAGGCCCACCCAGCGCCCGATGAGCGAGGAGGTGACACTCTTGTACGGCGCCTGCTGGTAGCTGACGTGGTAGGACTCCTTCTGGACGCGGACGCGGCCGTCGTAGTGGAAGGAGGGCTTCATCGCCGACCCCTCGCAGGGGCGCGAGCTGTTGTGCCGGCCACCGCGGGCGTACCACGCGAAGTTGTCCGAGCGGTCGGAGGCGCGGTTCACCTTGACGTAGCCGGTGATCTCCACGTTCCGCCAGTCGTTGGGATCCTGCATGTATCCCTGCGCGGCGAGCTGGTCGCGGTTGAAGGTGCGGATCCGGCTGGGGTTGTAGCCGGAGGAGGTGAAGACGTTCATCCGCACCTTGTCGCTCCGCATCTTCCACGAGCCGTCGGAGTTGCGGCTCACGGTGTTCTGGGGATCGAAGCGCGAATCGCGGTTCGGATCGTCGCCGAGGAACCAGGACTCACCGCCCGGCTTGCTCGGGTAGATCATCTTCACGCCGAAGCGATCGAGTCCCGAGCCGGGATTGCCCGGCTCCTGCGGCTCTTGCGGCTCCTCGGGCTCTTCCGGCTCCTCGGGCAGCTCGTCGGCGCCCCCGATGGGAATGACGACGACCCGGGTGATGCTGTTCCAGGCGTTGTCGGAGTTCCCGTTGGCGGAGATGCGGATCCAGCGGCCCTTCGCCGGGGCGGAAAAGACGTAGGCCTCGAGGCCCGCCGTACGGCCGCTGGACCGGCCCTGGTAGACGCGGCGGAAGCTCGCGCCGTCGTCGCTCACCGCGATTTCGAAGGCGGTGGTGCGCTCGTTGCCCCGGTACCAGGCGATGCGCACGCCCTCGAAGGTCCGGATGGCGCCCAGGTCGAGGTCGAGGGTGCAGGCGCCGGCGCAGGACCAGCGCGTATCGTCGTTGCGAAGGACGTTCTCGGGAGCGTTGCCGTCGTGCGCGCTCGCACGGACGCCGACGATCTCGATCGGCCCTTCCTCGCCCGGATCTTCACCGGGATCCTCGCCGGGGTCTTCGCCCGGATCCTCGCCCGGATCCTCACCCGGGTCTTCGCCGGGATCGGTCGAAGCGGCGATCACCCGAAGCTCGCTGATGCTGTTCCAGGCGTTGTCGGAGTTGCCGCGCGACGCGATGCGCACGTAGCGGGCCTTCACCGGCGCGAAGCGCGCTTCCTCGAAGTCCGTGGTCCGGCCGCTCGAGGTGCCGGAGTGGACCTCGGTGAAGCTCCGGCCGTCGGTCCCGACCAGGACGCGGAAGGTGGTGGTGCGCTCGTTGCCGCGGTACCAGGCGATGCGCACGCCGGCGATGTCGATCGCCTTGCCGAGGTCGAGCTGCAGGTAGCAATCTCCGGCGCAGGACCAGCGGGTTCCCATGTCGCCGTCGAGGACGTTCTCGGGGCGATTGCCGTCATGGGCGCTGGCCGTGGCCTGGCCGAGCGGCGCGGGTTCACCGCCGCCGCTCGAGGCCGCGCTCACGCGCAGCTCGCTGATGCTCGCCCATTGGTTCTGGGTGTTGCCGTGGAAGACGATCCGCACGTTGCGGGCCTGCACGGCGGAGAAGGCGGAGCGCTCGAAGTCGGTGGAGCGCCCGCTGGAGCGGCCGCGGAAGACTTCGCGGTAGTCGCCGGTTTCACCGCGGACGAGAACGGAGAAGTCGTTGCGGCGCTCGTTGCCGCGGTACCAAGCGATCTCGACGCCGTCGATGGTCGTCGTGGCCGCCAGGCGCAGGTCGAGCCAGGAGCCGGCGCCGGCGGCGGACCATCGGGTCGAAAGTCTCCCGTCCACCGCGTTGGCGGGGACGTTGCCATCGTGTGCGCTCGCCGACACCGATGCCACCGGCGCATACGTGAGCGCATGCGTCGCTGCATCGAGGTCGTCGGACGCGTCTCCGCACGCCGAGAGGGCGAATATCAATGTCGTGAGGGGGGTGAGTCGGTGCAACCAGTCTTTCATGTCTCTCTTTCCTCTCGCGGGCATGAGGAAATGCCGCACGGAGGATTAGAGAAAGACTGTTCGGACCGAAAAAGCGGCGAGGTCCCGAGCGCCTGCTCGCTCGGCTGGCTCGGGGTTGCAAGGAATGTATCTTCCAGTGAGCGCCCGAAACTTCGAAACACTCGTGGTTGTCCCGCGAGGTGCGAGGTGTGTGCATTTGGGATCGGAAACGACGAGAATCGTTTCGGTTTTCTCGCGCGGTTCGATGGATGTGTGCAGGGGTGGGATGGGGTCGCAGTTTTCCTCGCCCGCGCCGAAAATTTTTTGAGCTTCTTCGGAATTTTTCCGGGGCGCGGGCGCGGATCGCCCGCCGCGCGCCGAGGATCGATCAGCCGCGGTTCGTCGCGCGGGCTTCCTTGAGGCGCTTCATCCGCTTGCGGATGCGCTCGCGCTTGAGGCTGGAGATCCGATCCACGTAGAGCATGCCGTCCAGGTGGTCGCACTCGTGCTGGATGGCGACGGCGGAGAGGCCGGTGGCCTCCATCTCGACCTCGTTCCAGTCGAGATCGCGGAAGCGGAACCGCACCTTCGGCGCGCGGATCACTTCCTCCACCTCCCCGGGGATGGAGAGGCAGCCCTCGCGGAAGCGGATGCTGCCCTCGAGGGCGAGGATCTCGGGGTTGATGAGGACCATCGGGCCGATGCCGCCTTCCTCGGAGGACGAGGTGTCGACCACGGCGAGCCGCAGGTTCACGCCGATCTGGTTGGCCGCGAGGCCCACGCCCTCGGCGGCGTACATCGTCTCGTACATGTCGTCGACGAGCTTGCGCAACTCGTCGTCCACGCGCTCGACGAGGCGGGTCTTCTCCTTCAGGCGCGGGTCGGGCCAGATGAGGATCTCGCGAACCATGCGGCCGAAAAGCTAATCGGGACCCTCCCCGGGGTCAATGGAATGCGCCCGGCCGCAGCCCACGCCGGGCCGCCTCCTTCTCTGGTCACAGCATCGAGACGGGATCGACGTCGAGGACGAGGCGGACGCCGCCGCGCGAGGTCGGCGCCTCGGCGAGGAGGGCGTTTCCGATCGCGCGCAGGGTGGAGGGGCGGGCGGCGAAAACGAGGATCTGGAAGCGGGTCTTTCCGCGCAGCCGCGCGATGGGCGCGGGCGCGGGACCGAGGACCTGGGCCCGGCTGCCGGCGAGGCGGCGCAGGATCGTCCCCACGGTGCTTGCCGCGGTCTGGGTGGCGGCGGGGGAGGGGCCCTCGACGCGCACGGCGAGCATGCGGCGAAAGGGGGGATAGCCCAGCGCGCGGCGACGCGCGGCCTCCCGCTCGGCGAAGCCGAGGGGATCGTGGCGGCTGGCGAAGACGATGGGATCGGCCTCCGGGTGGAACGTCTGGACGATGACCCGGCCGGGCGCATCGCCGCGCCCGGCCCGGCCCGCCACCTGGGTGAGGAGCTGGAAGGTGCGCTCACCCGCGCGGAAGTCCGGCAGGCCCAGGCCGATGTCCGCCAGGACCACGCCGACCAAGGTGACGCCTGGGAAATCGTGCCCCTTGGCCACCATCTGGGTGCCGACGAGGACGTCCGTCTCCCGCCGCGCGAAGGCCCCGAGGATCGACCGGAGCTTCTTCGCCGAGACCGCCGTGTCCCGGTCGAGGCGGGCGATGCGCGCCTCGGGAAGGTGGCGGGCGAGGCTCTGCTCCAGCCGCTCCGTCCCCATGCCGAGCACCAGCAGCTCGGTGCGGCAACTCGGGCACTCCTTCCACCGGGGCGTGCGCAGGTCGCAGTAGTGGCAGCGCAGCGACTCGGTGGAACGGTGGTAGGTCAGGCCCACGTCGCAATTCGGGCAGGAGGCGCGCTCGCCGCAGGTGGGGCAGAGCACGATCGGCGAATGCCCGCGCCGGTTGAGCAAGAGGAGGGCCTGTTCCTTCTTCTGGAGGGTCTCGCGGAGCGCCTCGAGCAGGCGCGGCGAGAGCGGTTCGACCTCGTCCTCGGCCGGCGGGGCGTGAGCACGGAGGTCGACGATTTCCACCTCGGGAAGCGCGCGGCCGTCGGCGCGGCGCGAGAGGACGAGGCGGCGGTACTTGCCGCGCCGAACGTTCTCCAGGCTCTCGAGGGAGGGGGTGGCCGAGCCGAGGATGCAGGGGATCCCGGCGCGCTCGGCGCGGACCACCGCGAGGTCACGGGCGTGGTAGCGGAACTTCTCCTCCTGCTTGAAGGAGGCGTCGTGCTCCTCGTCCACCACGACGATCCCCAGCTTGCGCACCGGGGCGAAGACGGCGGAGCGCGCGCCCAGGGCGATCGACGCCTCGCCGTCGAGCAGGCGGCGGTGCTCCCGCACGCGTTCCTTCTCCCCCATCGCGCTGTGCAAGACGGCCACCTGATCGCCGAAGCGCGCCCGAAAGCGCGCCGCGAGCTGCGGCGTGAGGGCGATCTCCGGGACGAGGACGA
>DATGOH010000107.1:0-2866 GCA_035306165.1 Ferdinandcohnia sp. | reverse complement strand
GCCGATCAGCGCGGAGCTCCTCGCGCGGACCGTGGTGGAGGGGCGGGAGCCCGAGCGTCTGGCGCCCTTCTCCCCTCGCCGCTTCGCCGCGACCTGAGCCGCCGGCCGGCCCCTCAGGCGAGGATGCGATCGATGAGCCCCAGCAGGGCGGGGACCGAGGGCGGTTTGAGGAGGAAGCCCGCCGCGCCGCGCCGCAAGATCTCCTCCTCCCGCTCGCTCCCCCCGTGGCCGGTGAGGATCACCACCGGCACGGGCACCGGCAGCCGCCGTACCTGATCGAGCAGCCACAGGCCGTCGGTCCCGGGCATCTTCAAGTCGGATAGGACGAGGTCGAAGGGCTCGCCGTCGAGCATCGCCAGGGCGGCCACCGCATCGGCGGCGGTCGCACAGCGATGGCCCTCCTCCACCAGCAGCGTCGCCAAGACTTCCCGGACCGCCGGGTCGTCGTCCACGATGAGGAGGTAGTGGCTCTTCCCAGGCTTCTGCATCGATCGGTCACCGGCCCCGAGCGCGAGGGCCGCCCCCGTCCGGGAAGAGACGCCGACTCCCGCCCTGTCCCGGACACCCGGTTTTCCCTAGGTGGTTGGAACGCGGGGTCGGCGGGCGATGGTAGTCCATCCTCTGTCGGCCCGCAAACACTCGGGAACCTCCGTTCGGGGGCTCGCTCACCCGGAAACGCTCCTGGAGGTCGGTGCCTGGCGTGGTATCTCCTCCGCCCCGCGGCGAGGCGCGGGGAGGCGATCAGGCGGTCTTCTTTTCCCGCTCGAACGAGAGAATGGGGGGCTCGTTGCGCAGGATCACGCCGTCGGTGATCTTGCACTCCTTGATCCCCTCCAGGAAGGGAACCTCGTACATGATGTCGAGCATCGCGTTCTCGACGATCGAACGCAGGCCGCGCGCACCCGCCTTGCGGCGCATCGCCTCGCGGGCGATGGCACGGAGCGCCTCCTTGGTGAAGGTCAGCTTCACCTTCTCCAGCTCGAAGAGGCGCTGGTACTGCTTGACCAGGGCGTTCTTCGGCTGGGTGAGGATGTTGACGAGGTCTTCCTCGGAGAGATCGGCCAGCGTCGCGATCACCGGCAGGCGGCCGACGAACTCCGGAATCATGCCGAACTTGACCAGGTCGTCGGGGGTGACGTGCGCGAGGACCTCGCCCAACGAGTGATCCTCGGCCCGCTTGCCCACCTCCGCGCCGAAGCCGAGCCCCTTCACGCCGAGCCGGTGGCGGATGGTGTGCTCGAGCCCGGTGAAGGCGCCGCCGACGATGAAGAGGATGTTGGTGGTGTCGACCTGGACGTATTCCTGCTGGTTGTACTTCTTGCCGCCGCGCGGCGTCACGTTGGCCCGTGTGCCCTCGATGATCTTGAGCAGGGCCTGCTGCACGCCCTCGCCGCCCACGTCGCGGGTCATCGAGGGTCCGTCGCCCTTGCGGGCGATCTTGTCGATCTCGTCGATGTAGACGATGCCCTTGGACGCCTTCTCCACGTCGTAGTCGGCGGCGTGGAGGAGGTTCTGGATGATGTTCTCCACGTCCTCGCCGACGTAACCCGCCTCGGTGAGGCTCGTGGCGTCGGCGATGGTGAAGGGCACCTCGAGGAAGCGCGCCAGCGACTGCGCGAGCAGCGTCTTGCCGGAGCCCGTCGGCCCGATGAGCAGGATGTTGCTCTTTTGCAGCTCGACGTCGTCGGAGGAGCGGCCGGGCCGGTTCGCGGCGGGCCGGCGGCCGAAGACGCGCTTGTAGTGGTTGTAGACCGCGACCGAGAGGACTTTCTTGGCCTGGTCCTGCCCCACCACGTAGTCGTCGAGGAAGCGCTTGATCTCCTCGGGCGTGGGCAGGGTCATCTGCGGCCGGCCCTCGTCGCGCTCGCTCTCCTCGGCGATGATGTCGTTGCAGAGCCGGATGCACTCGTCGCAGATGTAGACCGTCGGCCCGGCGATCAGCTTGCGCACCTCCCGCTGCGACTTCCCGCAGAAGGAGCAGGAGAGGTTTCCGTGTTGGTGCTCCCGGTTTCGGCTCACTTGCGCCTCCGGAGGTGCCCGGACGCTTCGGGCTCCTCCTTGCGAATCCTATAACAGCCCACGATCGAGCGCTCTTCGATCCGGGGGCCTACCCTCGAATATAGGCCACGAACGTTCCGCGTCCCATCAAACTGCCTCGTTCCCGGCCCGAGCGCGCCCGGCCTCCCCCCATCGGAGTGCGCGATGGGGACGGCGCTCCGCGGCGCGCGGCGTCATCCCTCGCGGGCGAGCTCCTCCAGGTCGTCCGCGAGCGCCGCAGCCCGCTCGGCGATGGCGCGCGGAACGCGCGACGAGCCACCGAGATCGCGCGCCAGCTTGCGGGCCTGGGCAGCGAAGCGCCGCAGCTCCAGGTCCACGGGCGGGGGAGGTGGCTCCGGCTCGGGGAACCGACGCGCGAGCTCCCGCTTGAGGCGGGCCGCATCCACGGGCTGCTCCCACAGGGTGTCGCGCACCTCCGCGTAGGTCCGATCGTCGAGTTGGCCGCGCTCCTCCGCGCGCGAGAGCACCTCGATCACCTCGAAGGAGGGAGCCCGCTCCTTGAGGCTGCGATCGGTGAGGAGGTCGGGCTCGCGGCGCGAAAGGAAGGAGTAGCTCGCCACCAGCTTCTGTGCGGTGGTGCGCTTGATGCGCAGCTCCTTGGAGCAGTAGGCCTCGAAGGTGGAAAAGCCCCACGCCTCCCACAGGCCTTCCTGCTTGACCCGCACGAGGTGCGAGGCCAGGTCGACCCAGGAGGCCTTGAAGCGCCGGGCGCTCTCGACGACCTGCGCCCGGAAATCGGCGTGTGGGGCTTGCAGACTGCGTTCCGCGATCATGGCCCCACGATACCAGGTCGGCTGGCGAACGGTCG
>DATGOH010000106.1:0-7676 GCA_035306165.1 Ferdinandcohnia sp. | reverse complement strand
CGCCGAAAACGAGGCCGAACTCGACAAGGCGCTGCGGACCTGCGGCGACCGGGCCCGCGCGGCCTTCGGCGTGGAGGCGGTCTACCTCGAGCGCTACCTCGACGCGCCCCGCCACGTGGAGGTGCAAATCCTCGGCGACTCCCGCGGCAAGCGCCTGCACCTCTTCGACCGCGAGTGCTCCATCCAGCGCCGCCACCAGAAGGTGCTGGAGGAGGCCGGCTCCCCCCTCTTCCTCAACGGACAGAACGCCGAGCTGCAGCAGCGCATGTTCACCGCGGCGCTCGCGGCGGCGAAGGCCTTCGGCTACGCGAACGCGGGGACGGTCGAGTTCCTGGTGGCCGACGGCGACTTCCACTTCATCGAGATGAACGCCCGCCTCCAGGTGGAGCATCCGGTCACGGAGTTCATCACGGGCGTCGATCTCATCGGCTGGCAGCTCCGCATCGCCGCCGGCGAGGCGCTCGATCTCGAGCAGGGGGCGGTCCGTCGCGCGGGTGCGGCAATCCAGCTCCGCGTGTACGCCGAGGATCCGGTGCGTTTCCTCCCCAGGCCCGGCACCATCGCCGTGTGGGAGGAGCCGCGCATCGAGGGCGTCCGCGTGGACGCCGGCTACGCGGCGGGCCAGACCGTCACGCCCTTCTACGATCCCCTCCTCGCCAAGATCGTCGTGCACGGCGCCGATCGCGACGACGCCATCGGGCGTGCGCTCGAGGCGGTCGAGGCCTTCCGCATCGAGGGCGAAAAGCTCCAGACCAACCTCGATCTGCACCGGCGCATCCTGCAGAGCGAGACCTTCCGGGCCGGCGCGCTCGACACGCGCTTCCTCGAGCGCCTCACCACGTGAAGGGCGAGAGCGCCGCCGCCCGGCGTGGTATGGAGACCGTGTTCTCTTCTCAGCGAGGGTAGAAACCACATGGCCATCGAAGTCACCGCGCACATCGCCGGAACCGTCTGGAAGATCGAGAAGGCCCAGGGCGACACCGTCGCCGAGGGCGACGTCGTCGTCATCCTGGAGTCCATGAAGATGGAGATGCCGGTGGAGGCCCCCGGCGCCGGGACGATCCAGGAGATCCGCTGCAAGGAAGGCGATGCGGTGCAGGAGGGCGACGTCCTCGCCATCATCGGCTGAGCGGCCATGGGCGTGATCACGGCCAGCGACCCCGCCGAGGGCGTGCGGCTTCTGACCATCTCCAACGAGGCGCGTCGCAACGCGGTGGACGCGGCCGCCCTCGTCGAGCTGCGGGAGGCCTTCCTTTCCGCCGAGGCGGCGGGCGTGCGCTGCATCGTCCTCACCGGGGCGGGGGAGAAGGCCTTCTGCGCCGGCTACGATCTGCGCGCGCTCGAGCGCCTCGATCCGGGCGAGGCCCTTCCGGACGAGGAACTCGGCCGCACGCTCCGCGCCATGGAGCGGCTCGGCCCGCCCATCGTCGCCGCGCTGCGTGGGGCCGCCTACGGCGCGGGCGCCGAGCTGGCCGCGGCCTGTGACTTGCGCATCGCCCAGCCGGGCGTCCGCCTGGCGATGCCCCCGGCCCGCCTCGGCATCGTCTACGCCGCCGCGGGCATGCAGCGCTTCGTCGAGCTCGTCGGTTTGGCGCAGGCCAAGCGCCTTTTCTTCACCGGCGATCCGGTGGAGGCCGCTGAGGCCCTCGAAATGGGGCTGGTCGACGAGGTGGCCGGGGAGGGCGGGGCGCTCGCGCGCGCCCTCGAGCTGGCCACGCACATCGCCCGCAACGCGCCGCTCGCCGTGCAGGGGATGAAGAGGGCCTTCGCGCTGATGCGGCGTCGCGAGCTTCCGCCGGCCGCCCACGCCGAGCTCGAGGAGCTGCGCCGCGCCTCCTTCGCGTCGGAGGACTTCCGCGAGGGCCTGCGGGCGGTGCTCGAAAAGCGGGAGCCTCGCTTCGAGGGTCGCTAGTCCGCCGACCGCGCGGCGGGCGTGGCCATCGGGCGACGAGATCGGGGCTGCGGCGCCCGCTCGCCCGAATCTTGCGCGCGGCCGGCGCGGGGATTGAGATCGGGGGCTTGAGCGCGCTGACCACCATCACCGTCCGCTTCGCGGGCGAGGAGGAGGTCCTCGACCTCGAGGACTTCGAGCGGAGGGTCGCATCCGGCGAGATCGACCTCTTCACCGAGGTGTGCTTTCCGCCGCTCACGGGGGAAGGTTTCAAGCGGGTGGGCGAGATCGAGCCCTTCCGCCGTCTCGCCCCGCCTCGCGGGATCTACTTCGAGCACGCCTTCCACTTAGGACGCTTTCCCCGCATCACGGTGATCCTTTGCCTCGCGAATCTCGCGCTCTATCTGCTGCAGCGGCAAAAGGGGCCGATCACCGTGGGGACGCTCGTGGCCTACGGGGCCAAGGCCGGTCCGCTCCTGCACGACCTGGGCGAGTGGTGGCGGCTGCTGACGGCCAACTTCGTCCACGTCAGCCCCATCCACATCGGCTTCAACCTCTTCGTCATCTTCCACTTCGGCGCCGCGGTGGAGAACGCCTATCGACCCTTCGATTATTTGTTCGTCCTCCTCGCGGCCGCGCTCGGCACCACGCTGGCGAGCTACGCCCACACCGACGCTCTCACCATGGGGGCCTCCGGCATGGCCTACGGCCTGCTCGGCAGCGCCGTGGTCTTCGGCATCAAGTACCGGCGGATGCTGCCGCGCCGCTACCGCGCCGTGCTCGGCGCCGCCACCCTGCCGACGGTGGCCGTCTACCTGTACATGGGCTTCCGCTCGGAGGGCATCGACAACTGGGGCCATCTCGGCGGCCTCTTCGCCGGCGCGCTGGCCACGCTGCCTTTGCGGCCCCGCCTCCTCTCGCCGCGGCCCGATCTCCGCCGCCTCCTGGTCGATCGCGTGCTCCCGCTGGCCGCCGTCCTGGTCGTCCTCGTGCTGGGTAGCTCCCTCTCCGCGCGCTTTTTGCCTCGGCTCGTGGAGATCTACGAGCCCGACCACGGCGTCGTCTTCGCCGTGCCGAAGGGGTGGCACGTGCGCCGCCCCGGCGTCTTCGACAACGCGCTCCCCCTGCATGCGCGCGCCTCGTTCTCGGTCTTCGTCCTCCCGGTCGAAGGCCAGGCCGATCCCTTCGAGGCGGTGCGCGCCTTCACCGAGGAGGAGCTGGGCGCACGCGTCGCCACCGGCGTCGTCCGCATCCGCGGCGCCGGCGCCATCCTGCCCACCACCCTGGGCGGCGTCGACGGCGCCCGCCGCCGCCTCGAACTCGAGGTCGAGGGCGTGCCCACCGTCTTCACCACCACCTACGTCGCCCGCGGCGACCGCCTCTTCCGCTTCGTCGCCACCCGCCCCGTCGACCTGCCCGCCTACGATCGCGTCCTCGCCCGCATCACCGACTCCGTCCTCTTCCTCGACTGACCCCCGACCCCTCCCCGGATGTCCGCCGGAATCGAAGGGGCCCCCTCGAGCCCCCACTGTGGATGTCCGCCGAATCGAGTCGGAGTCCCCGATCCCCCTTCCGAATGTCCGCCGGAATCAAAGGGGGCCTCCCCGAACCCCGACCATGGATGTCCTTTGAACCGATGGGCCGCCCCGTGGACCCGATTGATTCGGCGGACATCGCTCCGGGGTGGCGGGCGGGGGGACGTAGGCCCGCCCGAGCGCCGGGCTCGGGGGCGGATCGGGCGTGGTATCTTGCGCGCGATGGGTGGTCTCGGAAGAGGGCTGATGGTGGTCGGCGCGCTGCTCCTTCTCCTGGGGCTCGCGCTCGTCTTCCTGGAGCGGATCCCGGGCTTTCGACCGGGCAAGCTCCCCGGGGACATCGCCATCGAGAAGGGGAACTGGAGGTTCTACTTCCCGTTGGGAACCTCGCTCCTCCTCTCGCTCCTTCTCTCGCTTCTGCTGACGTTCGTATTCTGGCTTTTCTCTCGCCGTTAGGCGAAGTTCACTGGCGGCGAGACGGAAGCGCGAGGTCCCATGACGGACGCCTTTCAACCGGAGCTCTTCGGCAAGTTCTTCCTCCTCCAGCGGCTCGGCCACGGAGGGATGGCGGAGATCTTCCGCGCCAAGACGGCGGGCGCGGGCGGCTTCGAGAAGGAGCTGGTCGTCAAGCGCATCCTGCCGACGCTCTCCTCGGATCGGCAGTTCATCCGGATGCTGATCAACGAGGCGAAGCTGACGGTGGCGCTGACCCACCCGACCATCGCCCAGATCTACGAGCTCGGCGAGGTGGACGGCCGCTACTTCATCTCGATGGAGTACGTGGAGGGCGCCACCCTCCACGAGGTGATGCACCTCGCCCGTCACGCCGGCCGACCGCTCGGCCTGGAGCAGGCGATCTACATCTGCCTCGAGGTGCTGCGCGGCCTCGAGTACGCCCACAAGCGGCAAGACGGAGCGGGCAACCCCCTCAACATCGTCCACTGCGACGTCTCCCCCGACAACGTCATGCTCACCTGGGACGGGGGGGTGAAGCTCCTCGATTTCGGCGTGGCGCGCGCGGCGCAGAAGTCCCTCTCGAACTACCGGGAGGGCACGCTGATGGGGAAGCTCAGCTACGTGGCGCCGGAGCAGGCCGAGGGGCGCGACTTCGACCACCGCGTCGACCTCTTCGCGGTGGGCGTCATCTTCTACGAGCTCCTCACCGGCACCCACCCCTTCGGCAAGGTCTCCGACGTCGACGCCCTGGTCGCCTCGCGCCGTCGGCAGGTGGTCCCGCCGTCCCAGGCGGCGGGTCTTCCCAAGGTCTTCGACGACTTCGTCTCCCGGAGCCTCGCCTACGAGCCCTCGCAGCGCTTCCAATCCGCGGAGGAGATGGCGGACGAGCTATTGCAGATGCTCTTCCCCACCCAGACCATGGAGGTCATGGCGCTGCTCGAAGCCTCGATGCGCGAGCTGTACCGCGACCGCATCGAGGAGATGCAGAGGGAGCGCGCGCGGGATGCGGAGAAGATGCAGGCCCTCGCCCGCACCCACGTCCCGCCTCCGCCCACCACCCCGTCGCGGAGCAGCGCCGATCCGCTGGAGGAGGCGCTGGCGAAGATCCCCGCGGCCTCGGCCACCAAGATCTTCGTCTCCATGCAGGAGGCGCCCCGGCCCGCCACGAGCGTCACGCCGCGGCCGACGACCCCGCGACCCGCGAGCCTGCCGCGCCGCCCGAGGCCGAGTCGCGGCGCCGTCGTCGCCGCCTTCCTCGGAGGCGCCATCCTGGGTGCACTGGCGATGGCGGGCGGCGGATTCGTCTACCTGGAGGCGCAGCCGCGTCCGCTGCTCGTGCTCAGCGAGCCGAGCGGCGCCGAGGTCTTTTACGAGGACAAGTCCCTGGGGCGGACCCCCCTCTTCCTCCCGGAGAGCCGCATTCCCGTGCGTGCCACGCTGGCCCTGCGCCTACCCGATCACGTCGACGCCCAGGCGCCCATCGAGCGCAACGGCCAGATCCACGTCGCCCGGGGCAAGCTGGAAAGCGCCCTCGGCCGCCTGCGGATCGAATCCGTCCCCGCCGGCGCGCGCGTGCGCCTCAACGGCCGGCCCGTCGGCACCACCCCCCTCGAACTCGACGCGCTTCCCGTTGACGAGCGCCTGCGCTTCGACCTCGAGCGTGACGGCTATCTCCTCGACTCCATCGTCGTCCGTCCGCGCGAGATCGAAGGCGGCGTTCTCCGCCGCACCCTCCAGCGCCAGTGACACGGTCCAAACCGACCGGTCGAGGTCGCAGGCCGGTGTCGGGCTGGCCCGCGACGCGTCAGAACTCCGTCGCGGCGGGGAAGAGCAGCACGTCCTCGATGCGCTCCCATCCGCCGAGGACCATGAGGAGGCGGTCGAGGCCGGTGGCGACGCCGGCGGCGGGGGGGATGCGGCCGACGGCTTCGATGAAGCGCTCGTCGAGCGGGTAGAGGGGGCGGCCGAGGCGGCGCCGTTCCTCGCGCTCGGCGAGGAGTCGCCGCCGCTGCTCCTCGGCGTCGTTGAGCTCGAAAAAGCCGTTCGCGAGCTCGACGCCGGCGATGTACAGCTCGAAGCGCTCGGCCACGTTCGGATCGTCGGCCCGCAGCCGCGCGAGCGAAGCCATGCAGGCGGGCCAGTTCGTGAGGAAGACGGGGCGGCCCGCGCCGAGGCGGGTCTCGAAGGAGAGGAAGACGGTGAAGAAGAGGTCGTCGTAGGTCTCGGCCGAGGCGGGGTCGAAGCCCGCGGCGATCATCCGCTCGCGCAACAGCCGGGCATTCCCGTCGAGGGGCAGATCGATCCCGGCGTACGTGGCGAAGGCCTCGCGCACGCTCAGTCGGGGCCAGGGCGGTGTGAGGTCCACCTCCACGCCCTTCCACCGGATGCGCGACCCGCCGGCGATGGCCAACGCGGCGCGGTACGCGATCGCCTCCAGATCCCCGAGGATGGGTGCATAGCCCTCCGCCTCGTCCACCACGCGGTAGTGCTCGAGCATGGTGAACTCCGGGTTGTGGTTCTGGGCGATCTCCCCGTTCCGAAAGACCTTGGTGATCTGGAAGATCCGCTCCCATCCGTCGGCGAGCAGCCGCTTCATCGCGTACTCGGGGGAAGCGTGCAGCCAGAGCGGACGCTCGCCCGTTCGGGCCCCCATCTGCGGCCGAAAGCGCGTCTCGAAGCAGTCGATGTGCGGCTCCATGCCGGGGGCGGGGACGAGCAGGGGCGTTTCCACCTCGTCGAAGCCCGCTTCGGCGAAGACCTCGCGCACGATCCGGTACAGCGTCTGACGCGCGCGCACCGCGGCGCGCAGCTCGAGCGTGTTGCGCATACGGCGCCTCTACCACGCTCGCCGCGCACGGGAAAACGGCGAGCGGGCGATCGGGCGCGACTTTTTCTCTCGCTCTGGTAGAAACGGCCCCCCATGCGCCACGCCATCCTCGCGGCGAGCCTGGCCCTCGCCACCGCCTGCGCGACCGCGCGCCCGATCGAGACCGGGCAGCCCGCGGAGGCTTTGCCGCCTGCGCCACGTGTGCGGACGGTCGGAGCGCCCACCCCGGAGGACGAGGCCCGCGCCGTGCGCGCGCGGGACGAGGCCGCGCGCCATCTCACGCAGCAGGCGGAGCGGCTCTGGCGCCTGTGGGTCGGGCTGGAACCGCCGGCGGAGGCCGAGCCCGCGGACCATCTCTTCGAGCCCGAGACGGTGCGTGCGGTCGAGCGGGTGGCCGCGCACGCCGAAGCGCCGCGGACGTGGAGGCGGCTGTACGCCTTCCTCGCGGCGGAGTTTCTCGATCGGGCGGTGCGCGACGAGGACGAAGCGCTGGCGGAGGCGCGGCTCCGCGCTCTCGCGTACCGGCCGGAGGGGGGAGCCGAGGAGGCGCGCGGCGACGCGATCGCCGAGGCCCTGGAGCCGCTCCTTCCCCTCGTCGAGGCGCGCAACGCTGCGCTGCGGCGCGCGCTCGGCGCGCTCGCCTACGAGAGCCCCTTCGAGGCCGCCGTCCATCTCGCCGGCATGGAAGGGGAGGAGGCGATCCACCTGGCGGAGTCCATCCTCCGCGCGACCGATGGACTGTGGGAGGAAGCCTTCTTCGGCGCCGCGCAGCGAACCCTCGGTCGCGACGCCACCGAACTCGGCTGGTCCGACCTCCCGCGGGTGCTGCGGAGCGCGGGGCTCGACGTTCCCCTGCGTCGCCGTCGCCCGCGCGAGACGCTGGATGCCACGCTCGCGCGCCTGGAGCTCGACTTGTCCGCCGTCGACCGCTTGCAGATCGACGCCGACCCGCGCGAGGACCGGGAGG
>DATGOH010000105.1:0-5108 GCA_035306165.1 Ferdinandcohnia sp. | reverse complement strand
GCGCTCGAGCCCCTCCCCTCCGCCCTCGTCTCCGTCTTCACCAGCATGTTCGCCCACGGCTCCTTCCTCCACATCGCCTCGAACCTCCTCTTCCTCTGGATCTTCGGGAACAACGTGGAGGACGCGATGGGCCGGACCCGTTTCGTCGCCTTCTACCTGTCGTGCGGCGTCGGCGCCGTCGCCGCCCAGGTCATCGCCGCGCCCACCTCGGCCATCCCCATGGTCGGCGCCTCCGGGGCCATCGCCGGCATGCTCGGCGCCTACCTCCTCCTCTTTCCCCACGCCCGCGTGCTCGCGGCCATCCCCGTTTTCGTCTTCCTGCGGCTCGTCTGGGTCCCCGCCGCCATCTTCATCGTCCTCTGGCTCGTGCTCCAGATCCTCGGCGGCCTCCTCAGCCATCCCGGCCAGGGCGGCGTCGCCTTCTGGGCCCACGTCGGCGGCGCCGTCACCGGCATGCTCCTGCTCCGCGCCTTTCTCCCCCACCCCATCCGCGCGGTCCGCAGCCTTCACCGCCGCGCCTGGTACTGAGCCGACCCGCGACAAGCGCGCTCAGAGGAGTGGGCCGGCCTTTTCGCGGCCCAGGTGGCGGTAGGCCTTGGGGGTGGCGACGCGGCCGCGCGGCGTGCGGACGAGATAGCCCTCCTGCAAGAGGTAGGGCTCGTAGACCTCCTCGAGGGTGTCCTTCTCCTCGCCGACGGTGGCGGCGAGCGTTTCGAGGCCCACGGGGCCACCGTCGAAACGGTCGATGATCACGGAGAGGAGGCGGCGGTCCATGGCGTCGAAGCCGGCCTCGTCCACCTCGAGGCGCGCGAGCGCGCGGGCGGCGCCCTCGCGATCGATGCGGCGGCCTCCCTCCTCCTGCACGAAATCGCGCACGCGGCGCAGCAGCCGGTTGGCGATGCGCGGTGTCCCGCGCGAGCGCCGGGCGATCTCCCGCGCCCCCTCCTCCTCGATCTGGATGCCGAGGATGCGCGCCGCCCGCTCGACGATCGCCTGCAGTTCCTCCACCGGGTAGAAGTCCAGCCGCTCGAGGATGGGGAAGCGGTCGCGCAGCGGGCTCGCCAGAAGTCCGGTGCGCGTGGTGGCGCCGACGAGCGTGAAGCGCGGCAGATCGATGCGCAGCACCCGCGCCGACGGCCCGCTGTCGATCACGATGTCGAAGCGGAAGTCCTCCATCGCCGGATAGAGGCTCTCCTCGACCGCCGGCGTGAGGCGGTGGATCTCGTCGATGAAGAGGACGTCGCCGGGCTGGAGGTTGGTGAGGATGCCGGCCAGATCGCCCTTGCGCTGCAGCGCCGGGCCGTTGGTGTAGTGGAGCTGCGTGCCGAGCTCCTCCGCGATCACGTAGGCCAGCGAGGTCTTGCCCAGTCCCGGCGGCCCCGAGAAGAGGCAGTGGTCCAGGGCCTCGCCGCGGCGTCGGGCCGCCGCCACGTAGACCTGGAGCTTCTCGACCACCCGGCGCTGCCCCACGTAGTCGCCGAAGGACCGCGGCCGCAGCGAGCCCTCGTCGAGGCGTTCGAGCGGCGAGGCGTGGGGATCGAGCTGGACGTTGTCGCGGCGCATCGACCGAACCCTAACACATGGTCAGGACGGGGGCGCGGGCCTTCTCACGCGCTCCGGAGCGCCACCTTGACGAGCTCCTCCACCGGAGCGTCCTCGCCGAGCCGGGCGCGCGCGAGCCGCGCGCGTTGCTCCGCCTCGGCCGGGCGAAAGCCCAGCGCCTCCAGGGCGATCAGCAAGCTGTCGACGCCCGCCTCCATGGGAACCGCCGGTGCGGATGCGGCCGCGTGCGCCTTGGCGTGGGGCGCGAGCCGATCGCGCAGGTCGAGGACGAGGCGCTCCGCCGTCTTCTTTCCCACGCCGGGGAGCTTGCGCAGACGCGCGAGGTCGCCGGCGACGATCGCCTGGGCGATCTCCTCGGGCGTACCGCCGCCGAGGATCGCCAACGCGGATTTCGGGCCGACGTTCGGCACGCGCAAGAGTTCGTGAAAGAGCGTCTCTTCGAGCTCGGAGCAAAAGCCGAAGAGCTCGATCGCGTCCTCGCGCACGGCGGTGTGGACGCGCAGGCTGGCCTCGGAACCCACCGGAAGCTTCGCCGCCGTGGCCTCGGTGCAATGCACCAGGTAGCCCACGCCCTGTACGTCGATCACGACGCCCTGCGGCCGGCGCTCGATCACCTTGCCCCGCAGCGCGGCGATCATCGGATCCCTCCGTTCGGCCAGCGGTGGAGGTGGCAGATCGCGGCGGCCAGCGCGTCGCACGCGTGCTCGTCGCCCGGCGGGGCACCGCCGAGGAGGATCCCGACCATCTTGCCCACCTGCTCCTTGGCGGCCCGGCCGTTGCCGGTCACCGCGCGCTTGATCTCGCCGGGACCGTATTCGAAGACGGGCAGGCTCGCGCCCAGAGCGGCGAAGGCCGCGCCCCTCGCCTGGCCGAGCACCAGCGCCGCGCGCGCGTTCACCGAGTGGAAGACCGTCTCCACCGAGGCCGCATCGGGCCGCTCGCGCGCGCAGATCTCCCGGAGCGCATCGGCGATCGCCCCCAGGCGCGCGGCGAGCGGTAGCTTCGCGTCGGGCGAGATCGTGCCGCAGGCCACGAGTCCGAGCGAGTTCCCTCGCCGCTCCACGATGCCCCACCCGGTGCGGTGCGAGCCGGGATCGATGCCGAGGACGCGGTGGGCGGCACGCATGGTCGTCAGGCGGCCTTCGAAAGCTCCAGCATGCGGAGCACGGGCGCGCGCGCCCGCGAGCGCAGCGGCTCGGGCACGTCCACCTGCGGCGCCAGGTGCAGGAGGCTGTCGCGCACCTTCTCCAGCGTGTTCCGCTTCATGTGCGGGCACTCGTTGCACGCGCCCGTGGTGGTGCAGCTCGCGTTGCTCGGCGCCTCGATGAGCTCCCTGTCCGGCGCCTCCTTCCGCATCTGGTGGAAGATGCCGGGCTCGGTCGCCACGATGAAGCGCTTGCCCTCGCTCTCCTTGACGCGACGGAGCAGCGCCGCGGTGGATCCGACGAAGTCCGCGTGGCGGAGCACCGCCTCCTCGCACTCCGGATGCGCGAGCACCTCGGCGTCGGGATGGCGCACCTTGAGCTGCACGAGCTTTTTCTCCGAGAAGAGCTCGTGGACGATGCAGCTTCCGTCCCAGAGGATCATGTCCCGGCCGAGCTTCTTGGCGAGGTAAGCGCCGAGGTTTCGGTCGGGAGCGAAGAGGATCTTCTTCTCCGGCGGGATGCTCGCGACGATCTTCTCCGCGTTGGACGAGGTGACGATCACGTCGGAGAGCGCTTTGATCGCGGCGGTGCAATTGATGTAGCTGACCACCACCGCGTCGGGGTGCCGTGCCTTGAACGCGGCGAAGGCCTCGGGCGGGCAGGAGTCGGCGAGCGAGCAGCCGGCCTCCAGGTCGGGCACGACCACGGTCTTGTCGGGGTTCAGGATCTTCGCCGTCTCCGCCATGAAGTGGACGCCGGCGAAGCAGATGACCTCGGCATCCGTCTGCTGGGCCTTCTGGGCGAGCTGGAGCGAATCTCCGATGAAGTCGGCGACGTCCTGGATGTCGGGGTCCTGGTAGTAGTGCGCCAGGATCACCGCGTTCCGCTCCTTCTTCAGCGCCGCGATCTCCTCGAAGACGTCTCGTTCGATGGGCATGTGCGACCTCCCTTCCCCTCTTTAGCCCGGAACGCCGCCCCTCGCCTCAAAACTCGAAAGCGATGCCACCCGAGATGATCTCGTCCGAGAAGTCGAAGCCCTGGGCGTCGAAGCCGTGACGAAAGACGTTCCCGCGGAACTTCGCGTTCCAGCGCGCCCACTCGACGTAGACGTAGGTGTTGTTGACCCCGTAGTTGCGGTCGAAGTCGCGCGCGAGCTTCGGATCGAGCCAGTCGAGGTGGAACGCCAGGCCCGCGGCCCAGCTCACGCCGAACTTGGCGCCGCTGTCGTCGTCTCCCGACGCACCGGAGTCGGTCGTCCACCAGATCCACTCGCCGGCCCCCGCCCTTCCGTAGATGGCGAAGGGCACGCCCCAATGGAGCGCGGCGTAGTCGAAGCGGTACGCGGCGAAGATCTGGATGGGCACGACGTGCAAGGAGGTCGAGTCGCCCGAGCGCTCGCCCGTCCCCTCGATGAAGGCCCGTCCCCAGAACTCGGTGTAGCCGGCCTGCAGGCCGATGCCCAGGGTACCGATGCCCTGGTAGACCAAGCGCTGAAAGCCGATCTGCGTCAGCAGGCTGGCGTCGCCGAAGACGTCGCGGAAGGGCGTCCCGGCCAGGCCGCGATCGATCTGGGGGAAGTATCCGGCGAACTGCAGGTCCAGGACCCAGTTGCGCGGGGAACGATCCGTTTCCATTGGCTGGGCCTGGGCGACCGGGCCCAGCAAGAGCGCGGCGAGCGCGACGATCCAACGATGCTTGCGTGCGAACATGAGGTCTACCGCCCCCTGCGCCGGTACAGGGCGAAGGCGCTGATTCCCAGCCAGGCCAGGGAGAAGGCGCCCGAGGAGGTGCTGCAGCCGCCTTCCTCGTCGCCGCCCGCCCTCCTGTACAGATCCAAGAAGTTGTCGGTGGGGAGGGGGATGCCCTGCCTCGGTTCGGAGAAGGCCGAGGGATTGCCCTTCGAATCGATGGCCCGCACGGCCACCAGATAGACGTGGTGGTTGCGCAGCCCATCGATGCGGAAGCTGCGCTTGGCCCCGGCGATGTCGCGGCTGCAAGCCTGGGGGTTGAAGGGGGTCTCCGTCTCCCCGTTGCTGCCGTTCCCGTCGCCACCCGCGCCGCCGGTCCCGCCGGTGCCGCCCGTCCCGCCGACGCCTCCGCCCTCGCCACCGAGGCCGCCGACGCCACCGGTTCCGCCGAAGCCGCCGTCACCGCCGGCGCCACCGACGCCCGGCTCACCTCCGGCGCCGCCCGCTCCCGTTCCGCCGCCGCTGCCGCCTTCGCCCTCCTGGAAGGCGTGCAGCTGGCCGAGCAGCTCCTCGTCCGTGGCCGGTCCGAGCGCCATCCGACAGACCTCCCAGGTGGCGACGTCGTCCGAACTCGGCGCGGGTGCGAAGGATACGAGGAGCGAGCCGTCGCCGGGCTGGATCCCGGTGATGCGGGGCCGGTCCGGCGCCGTGG
>DATGOH010000104.1:0-4985 GCA_035306165.1 Ferdinandcohnia sp. | reverse complement strand
CCGCGCCCGCCGCTGGAACGCGCCTGCTGCTGCGCCTGTTCCAGCGCCTGCCGCAGGGCGCCCAGCTGCTCCTCGGCGCGCCGCTCTGCGGAGAGGGCTTCGCCGATGCGGCGGTCCCGGAGGTCGTCGGACGCCTGCTGCATGGACTGCTGCGCCTGCTCCATGGTCTGCATGGCGCCGTCGTCGAAGATCGGCGCCTGCTCGCCGATGCTCTGGGCCTGCTGCCTCAGCGCCTCCATGCGCTCGCCGAGCTTGCGCTGGTTCTCGGCGAGGCGCTCGAGGGCTTGTCGCTGCCGCGGCGTCAGCCGGCTCCGATCGGAGAACATGCGCTCGAGCATCGACTTGACCTCCTGGAGCTTTGGGAGCGCCAGGGACGCCTCGCCGAGCCAGCGCTGCAGATCCTCTGCCGAGCCGATGCCGAAGCGCTGGGCGTATCCCCGCTCGCGCTCGAGCCCCTCGACCAGCGCCATGGAGTAGCCCACCGCGGCGGCGCTGCTCTCGAGCGCGGCGTCGAAGTCGCGCGCCCGCAGCGCGTGCTCCAGGCCCTCGGTGCGCTCCACCGCGCCGCGGTATTCGTCCGAGCTCAACCGTGGCAGGTCGTGCTCGGGAAGCGCGGCGAAGTGCCGCTTCGCCGTCTCCACCTTCTGGAGCATCTCCTCGACCGGATCCCGGTCGCCTTGGGCCAGGCGCTGCTGCATCTCCCGGATCTGCTCCTGCCGAAGCGCCTGCGTCTGCTCCGTGAGCTCCTTCTGCTCGGACTCCAGCGCGGCCAGCTCCTCTTCGAAGGCGGAGAGCGCCTCGGCGAGCTGCTGCAGGGCGGGATCGTTCTCGACCTGCTGATCGGCCGCCGCGCCGAAGGATTCGGTGAGGGCGTCCATCTGCATGGCGAGCTTCTGCATCTCGGCGAGCGCGCCCTCGATGTCGCCCTCTTCGACCTTCTTCTCCACCTCGTCGAGCTGGCCGAGCAAATCGCGCTCCTTGGCGAGCGAGCGCTGCGCTTCGAGGTTGAGGTGCTCGTCTTGGATGCCGCGCGAGAGCTCCGCCATCCTCTGCATCATCTCCTCGATGCGCTTGCGCAGCCGCGCCAGCTCGCGCAGCACGGCCTGGCGGGCCTCGTCGGTCGGGGCATCCTGGTAGGACTCGAGCAGCCGCGTCAGCTCGGCGCGGCTCTCGGAAAGTTCGCGGGAGAGCGCTTCGATCTCGAGGATGCGCTGCCGGTCGAGGAGCGATTCGAGGTAGAGCACCCCGCGCTCGAGCTCTTCCTGCTCGTCGCCCTCCGCCTCGTCGAGCAGCCGCAGGAAGGCGGCCGTCGGCGCCTTGGCCGTGCGCTCACGCGTCGCGCGCGTGTGCTGTGCCTTGCGGGAGAGCTGGGTCGTCACGTTCTGGAGCGCGGCGAAGAGTTCCGCCGGCGCGAGCTCGTCCTTCGCGAAGCGCCCCGTCGCCTCCTGCAGGAGGGAGACGGCCTTCTCCACCTCGCCGTCGGCGCGGCGCCCCGCCTCGATGCGGGCCACGCCCTCCACCCGCAGCGGACCCTCACGCGGCTCGATCCGGTCGCCGAGCGCGACGAGCATCTGCTCCCAGGCGGCCTCGGCCAGCGCCAGGAGTTCGCGCCGGTGCTCGGCCTCCGAAAAGACCTGCAAGACCTGCGTGCGGCTCTGCCCCCACTTCGGTCCGGAGACGGTGTCGTTGTCGCGCGCGCGGACGTAGTAGGTGACCGTCTCGCCGGGACGGAGGTCGAGGGTGGCCAGCTGCCAGGTGTAGGTGCGGCTCGCGCGGCGCGGTCCGTCCCCGGGGCTGCCGAGCGGGATCACCTGCTCCTCGGTCGGGCCGAGCTTGTAGACGAGCTCGAACTGGGAGAGGCCGTAGTCGTCGGTGGCCTCGAACTGGATCTCCACGACGTCGCGCTCGGTGACCACCAGCTCCGGGATGGGGGCGCCGATCTGCACGGTGGGCGCCTGGTCCTCGATCACCTGGATGGGGATCGATGGCCCGCGCGCTAGGACGCGGCCCCGCGCGTCCTCGAAGCGGAAGGCGTAGCTCCCGGTCGTCTGCAGCCGGATGGTTCCGCGCAGGAGGCGATCGCCCTCCACCTCGAGGGGGAGCGAGGCCTCGCCGATCTCCACGAAGGCGCGGGCCACCGGCCGGTCGGCGCGGGTCTCGATGCGGGCCTCGGTGCCGCGCAGGGCGGAGAGTTCGCCGGCGGTGCCCTCCACCCGCCGCGGCGGGAGTCCGGTGTAGGCCGGGTAGTGGTAGGTCACGGTGACGTCGCCGGTGATGGGGTCGGCGCGGCGCTCCACCTGCGGCTCGGGAACCGCGACGCCCATCAACCGGCCGAAATCCTGGGGCCAGATGGCCATGCCCAGGAGGGTGAGCGCGGCGGTCCCCAGCGCGGTCCGCGCGGACAGGACGAAGGCGCGGCGGTCGACCAGCCGTTCCAGCGCGGGCGCCGTCAGGCGCAGCGAGACGTCCTGCACGTGGGCGCGCGCGAGGGCGACGGAGTGGGGGAAGTCGGGGTCTTCGAGGGCGACCTCCAGCTCGAGGGCCGAAACCAGGCCCCGCGCCTCGGGCAGCACTTCCTCCGCGCGGCGGGCGAAACCGCGGGCATCGAGGTGCCGCGCCCGGGCGAGAAACCAGGCGAGGGCCGCGGCGGCGCCGAGGCCGATGCCGACGAGCGCCGCACCGCGCGGCCACGTCCCCGCCCCGGCGGCCATCCCCCAGGTGGCAGCCCAAAGAAGGACGAGCGCGCCCGCGGCCCAGGCGAAGAAGGCCGTGCCGGCGAGAGCGCCGATCTGGCGCCGCCGGGCCCGTCGTAGGCGCCCGTGGAGGGAAGCGGGCTCGCTTTGGGGTGGGAGATTCTCGACCATCGAATGCGCGCGGTGTTCGCCCTACCGCGGGGCAACCGGTCCGCCGGTCGGCCCATTCCCCCATGATAGCCGCTCGATCGAAGGGAAGCGGACCTTTGCGTCGGCGGTTCGGCGTGGTAGGTCTTGGACCGATCCCCTTCCGGGAGGGCGACCCGTGCGGAGGGTCGGTGCCCGTGAATATCTGCGGCGGCTTCTCGTCGTAGTGGACAATGGAGTGCCTGGTTGGAGCTGGACGACCTTTCGCTGGTACGCAGATGCCAAGCCGGGGACGATCAGGCTTTCCGCGCGCTCGTACTTCGCTACCAGCGAAAGGTGTTCACGATCGCCTTCGCGCTGGTCAAGGATCGGGAGGAGGCCATGGACATCGCCCAGGACGCCTTCTTGCGGGTGCACCAGCGTCTGCACGCGTTCAAGGGCGATTCGTCCTTCTATACCTGGCTGTACCGGATCACCCGCAACCTGGCCATCGATCGGCTCCGGGCCCGCAAGGGCGACAGCCAGGAGCTCGACGAGGCGGCGGGCTGGGAGCTCGAGCGCATCGACCCCGGCTTCGTCTCGCGGCGCCTGGGGACCAACCCTCAGCGTGGCGTGCTGCGCAAGGAGCTGGCCGAGCAGATCGCCCGGGCACTCGGCGAGCTTCCGGAGAAGCACCGCGAGATCCTCGTTTTGCGGGAGCTGGAAGGGATGAGCTACGAAGAGCTCGCCCAGACCCTGGACATCCCCAAGGGAACGGTGATGAGCCGGCTCTTCCATGCCCGGGCGAAGATGCAGGCGATCCTGCGGGAGTACCTGGGCAACGAGCCGCTGGACCTCGCGGCGGGGGAGGAAGGATGAGGCGGTCCTTCGCCACGAGGAGAGGTGCCGAGCCATGAGCCACCCCATTCGAGACATCGACGAGAGGCTCTCGGCCTACGCCGACGGCGAGCTCTCGCCCGAGGAGGCGGAGGATCTGCGCCGCGCCATCGAGGGCGATCCGGTGGCCGAGGCGATCCTGCGGGATCACCGGGCGCTCTCGGAGGCGCTGCGGCTGACCTTGGAAGAGGTGGGGGAGGAGGCGGACCTTTCCGGCTTCGCGGACGCCGTCATGGCCCGCATCGAGGCCGAGCGGCCGGCGCCCGCGAAGGCGCGTCGGTGGTTCGAGTGGAGGGGCCGCAAGCGGGCGCCGATCTTCGCCGCCGCGGCGGCGGCCCTGGCCACGCTCGTGGTGGTGGCCGTGCCGCTCTTCGAGGAGGAGAGCGCCAGGCCGATGCTCCTGGCGGGCGACCCCGCCGATGCGTCGATCGTCTCCATGTCGACCTTCGGCGGCCACGGCGCGACCGTGTTCAAGACGAGCGAGGGGACCACGATCATCTACGTGACGGGGAACTGACCATGCGGCGCACCCTCACCACCATCGGGATTTCCCTCGGCCTCGCCCTCTGGGCGCTCGGCCTCCCCCACGCCGCGAAGGCGGCCGAGCCCAGGAGGGCCACGGTCGCCGTCGACATCGTCCGGGCCTCGAAGACGCCGGGCCGCAGCGACCCCCGCCTGGAGAAGTTCCGGATGCAGCTCGCGGACTTCTCGTTCAAGAAGTACAAGCTGCTCGACAGCCGCCTCGTCACCGTCGAGGAGAAAAAGACCGTTTCCATTCCGCTCGAGAAGGGCCGCAAACTCCGGGGGAAGTCGCTCGACGTCACCTTCGTCAAGGTGGAAAAGGACGGCAAGGTGCGCCTGCGCCTCCTGATCCCGGAGGTGCTCGATACGACCGTCAGCCTTTCCTTGGACGGCGTGGTCATCCTCGGCGGTCCCGCCATCCCGAGCGGGAAAAACGGCGTGCTCTTCCTGCCCGTCACGCTCGTCAACGTCAGCTCGTAATCTCGCGCGCGGGGCGTTGCGGACACCGCGTGTCGACGATCGACGCGTCGTCGCTGCATTGCGTCACGCGTCGTAATGTTTAAGTGCCGATTTAATCATGTATTTAGGGTTCGCGAAAAGGAACCCGGAAGCGCTTGTGGCCTGCTTTCGTGCCCTCGTAGCATCGCGGCGACACCGAGGAGACACGAAATGGCCAGGAGTTTTCTTCTCACGGGCGTTCTCGCGATCATGGGCGCAGGGCTGCCCGTCCATGCCGCGGCCGCGCCT
>DATGOH010000103.1:0-6151 GCA_035306165.1 Ferdinandcohnia sp. | reverse complement strand
ATGGTGACGAGAACGCCCTCGTAGCCCTCGAGGTACTTCTCCAGCCAGCGGATCGAGTCGAGGTCCAGGTTGTTGGTGGGCTCGTCGAGGAGGAGCGCCTCGGGCTTGCCGAAGATCGCCTTCGCGAGCAGCACCCGGAGCTTGAGGCCACCCTGGACCTCGCGCATCAGCTTCTCGTGATCCGAGGTCGGGATCCCCAGGCCGCTGAGGAGGTCGCCGGCGTCGGCCTCGGCGGTGTAGCCGTCCTCCTCGGCGATGATCATCTCGAGTTCGCCAAGGCACACACCCTCCTGCTCGCCGATCTCCGGCAGGGCGAGGAGGCGCTCCTTTTCCTGCATCGCCTCCCACAGCACGCGGTTGCCCTGCAGGACCACGTCGAGCACGCGAAAGGATTCGTAGGCGAACTGATCCTGCTCGAGGACCTGGGTCTTCTTCGGGCGGGATACGGTGCCCGCGTCGGGCTCCAGCATGCCGGCGAGGATCTTCATGAAGGTCGACTTGCCGGCGCCGTTGGGCCCCGTCAGACCGTACCTCCGGCCCTCGTTGAAGGTGACGTTCACGTCCTCGAAGAGCTTTTTGGAACCGTAGGCCTTCGAGACGCCGGTCACCGTGATGTTGGCCATCCAACTCCTCCCTGAAGTTCGAAACAACGAAGCGGGGCCGGCCCGTCGACGAGCCAGCCCCGCAGCCGATGCGAGCCGCGCGCGAAATCAGCGGCCCTGCTGCACCTTTTCCTTGTACTGGGCGATGAGCTTTTCCTGCTCCTGCCGCGGCACGGGTGCGTAGCGGGAGAACTCCATCGTGAACTCCGCCTTGCCCTGCGTCGCCGAGCGGAGGTCGGTGGCGTAGCCGAACATCTCGGAGAGCGGCACCTCCGCCTCGATGGTGGTCATGCCCTCGTTGGTGGAGGAGCCGGCGATGATGCCGCGGCGCTGGTTGAGGCCGCCGATCACCGTGCCCTGGAACTCCTCGGGCGTCTGCACCTCGACCTTCATGATGGGCTCGAGGATCTGCGGCGCCGCCTTGGCGTAGGCCTCGCGGAAGGCCTGGATCGACGCGATCTTGAAGGCGAGTTCCGACGAGTCGACCGAGTGGGCGGCACCGTCGTTGATGACCACGCGGGTCTTGACCACCGGGAAGCCGATGAGCGAGCCCTTCTCGATGGCCTCGCGGAAGCCCTTGTCGCAGGCCGGAATGAACTCGCGGGGGATCACGCCGCCGACGATCTCGTCGACGAACTCGTAGTTCTCCACCGCGTCCTCCGGCAGGGGCTCGATGTAGCCGGCCACGCGAGCGAACTGACCGGCGCCACCGGTCTGCTTCTTGTGCGTGTAGTTGAACTCGGCGCGCTGCGAGATCGCCTCACGGTAGGCCACCTGCGGCTTGCCGACGATCACCTCGCACTTGTACTCGCGCCGCATGCGCTCGATGTAGACGTCCAGGTGCAGCTCGCCCATGCCGGCGATGATCGTCTCGCCGGACTCCTCGTCCCGCGTCACCTGGAAGGTGGGGTCCTCCTTGGAGAAGCGGTTGAGGGCCTTGGAGAAGTTCGCCTGCGCGGTCTTGTCCTTGGGCGAGATGGCGAGCTTGATCACCGGATCCGGCACGTGGATCGAGGTCATCGTGACCTTTACGTTGCCGTCCGTGAAGGTGTCGCCCGAGGCGCACTCGACGCCGAAGAGGGCGATGATGTCGCCGGCCTGCGCCGACTCCACGTCGTGCATTTCTTCGGCGTGCATGCGGACGATGCGCGGCACCTTCACCTTCTTCATGCCGCCGCTGACGTTGAAGATGGTGTCACCGCGGGCGATGCGGCCCTGGTAGACGCGCACGTACGTGAGCTGGCCGTAGCGGCCGTCCTCGAGCTTGAACGCGAGGCCGACGAAGGGCTTGTCGGGATCGCTCTCGAGCACGACCTTCTTCTCGTCCTGTTCCTGGTCGAGCGCCTCGTTCACCCCCTCCGCGGGGTTCGGCAGGTAGTGGCAAACGGCGTCGAGCAGGACCTGCACGCCCTTGTTCTTGTAGGCCGAGCCCATGAAGACCGGTGTGATTTTCAGCGCGATGGTCGCGCGGCGCACGGCCGCCCGGATCTCGTCCTCGGTGGGCATCTCGTCGGCGAGGAACTTCTCGGCGATCTCGTCGTCCACGTCGGCGAGCGCTTCGATCATCTCCTGCCGCTTCTGCGCGGCGAGCTCGCGCAGATCCTCGGGGATCTCCTCCTCGCGGACCTTCTCACCGTTGTCGCCGTCGAAGTAGACCGCGACCTGCTTCACGAGGTCGACCACGCCCTGGAAGCGGTCCTCCGCCCCGATCGGGATCGTCATCGCGACGGGGTTGTGGTGGAGCTTCTCGCGGAGCTGCTCGATGACCCGGAAGGGATTCGCGCCGGCGCGGTCCATCTTGTTGATGAACGCGAGGCGCGGAACCCGATAGCGCTTCATCTGCCGGTCCACGGTGATGGACTGCGACTGGACGCCCGCCACCGAGCAGAGCACGAGGATGGCGCCGTCGAGCACGCGCAGCGACCGCTCCACCTCGATGGTGAAGTCGACGTGTCCGGGCGTGTCGATCAGGTTGATGTTGTAGCCCTTCCACTCGCAGTAAGTGGCGGCGGACTGGATCGTGATGCCCTTCTCACGCTCCAGGTCCATGTGGTCCATCTTCGCGCCGACGCCGTCCTTGCCCTTGACGTCGTGGATGGCGTGGGTCTTGCCCGTGTAGAAGAGAATGCGCTCGGAGAGCGTGGTCTTGCCCGAGTCGATGTGGGCGGAGATCCCGATGTTTCGGATCTTGTCGAGCTTCACAGAGGCCACGTTTCGTTCCTTCCCTTGATCTGAAATGAGGTGGGCCGTCGGCCACGGCACGGCGCCCGCGCCGGGCGGCGCTCCTAGCACATTTCGGACCCACCCGAAAGCGTGTCGGCGTGGAAACGGTCCGGGGGCGCCTCTTATGCCTTGGAAGGCCCGGTCCGTAAACCCCTTTCGCGCGGCCCGGGCGAGTTGCCGAGACCCGGGCCGCCCGCTACAAGTGTCGCCATGCTCGCACCGAACGACATCGAAACCGCCATCGCCGAGGCCCTCCCCGGGGCCGAGATCGAGGTGGTCGACACCCGGGGGACGGGCGATCACTTCCAGGTCCGGGTGGTCTACGAGGGCTTCGAGGGCAAGACCATGGTGGAGCAACATCAGATGGTCTACGCCCCTCTGCGGTCCTTGCTCGACAGTGGCGCGCTGCATGCGCTGGCGTTACGCACCTTCACGCCCAGCCAGTGGAAGGCGCAGACGGGAGCCGAAGGATGAACGAAGAACTCAAGAAGAGGATCGAGGAGGCCATCGCCTCCCACCGGGTGGTCATCTTCATGAAAGGGACCCCCAACTTCCCCATGTGCGGCTTCTCCGCCCGGGCGGTGGAGGCGCTGCGCGCCGCCGGCGTCACGGAGATGGCCGCCGTGAACGTCCTCGCCGATCCGGAGATCCGCGAGGGCATCAAGGCCTACTCCAACTGGCCGACCATCCCCCAGGTCTACATCGACGGAAAGTTCATCGGCGGCTGCGACATCGTGTGCGAGATGCACGAGAGGGGGGAGCTTGCACCTCTCGTCCGTGGCTGAGTCGGGTTCGGAAATCCTCGTCCAGGATCCGGGCGCGCTGCAGGCGGTCGCCGAGGGCCTCGTCCGCGCCGAGGCCGTGGGCGTCGACCTCGAGACGAACGCCTTGCACGCCTTCCAGGCGCGGCTCTGCTTCGTGCAGCTCTCCGCGCCGGGCCGCATCGTCGTGGTCGACACCTTGGCCGAGGGCGTCTCCGCCGCGCCCCTCGCCGGGCTCTTCGCCGAGCCGTCCATTCGCAAGGTCTTCCACGACGGTCAGGGCGATCTCCGCGTGCTCGCACGCGAGGGCCTGCGCGTGCGCGGGCTCTTCGACACCCAGCGCGCCGCCACCTTCCTCGGCTTGCCGCGGGTCGGCCTGGGCGACCTCGTCGAGGAGCGCTTCGGCGTGCGGCTCGCGAAGGAGCACCAGACGGCCGACTTCGGTCGGCGCCCGGTGCCGAAGGAGCTGCTCGCCTACGTGGAAGACGACGTGCGCTACCTTTTGCCTCTGGCCGAGGCGCTCGAGCGCGAGCTTCGCGCGAAGGACATTTGGGAGGAATTCGTCCTGGAGTGCGAGCGCATCTCGGTCGAGTGCACCGAGCCCGAGCCGATGCCGCGGCCGAAGCTTCCCGCCGGCGCTCGCGACGCGATCGGGCGGGCGATCGCGGAGGCGGTCGACGCGATCCGCTACGCCGAGGCGCGTATCCGCGACGTGCCGGTCGGCCGCGTCCTCTCCAACGCCACCGTGGGCGAGATCGCGGCGCGTCGACCGCGCAACCTCAAGGCTCTCTCCCGCATCCCCGGGATGAAGGGATCCTTCGTGCGCGCCCGGGGGGAGGATGTGCTGACGGCCATCGCCTCCGCCTACGACCGGGCCGCGCGCGACGAGCTGCCTCCGCCTCCGCCTTCGCCGCGTCCCGACCCGGGGCGGCGCAAGCGGGAGGAGAGGCTCAAGGCCTGGCGCAACGAGGTGGCCAAGGCGCGCGGCGTCCTGCCGATGGTGGTCCTGCCCAACCCCGTCCTCGATCGGCTCGCCGCCGATCCGCCCGCCGACCTCGAGGCTCTCGCGCGCGTACCCTGGCTGGGGGACAAGCGGGTCGCGCTGCACGGCGAGGCGATCCTCGCCGCGCTCCGCGACTGATCAGCCAACCGGCGGGATGACCAGGAAGGCGGCGCCGTCCCCGCGGCGTACCCGCACGAGCAGGCGCCGTCCTTGGCTTTGGCGAACCGCCTCCACGAAGTCCTCCGGACCGGATACCGGGCGCCGGTCGACCTCCACGATCACGTCGTCGGGGCGGATGCCCGCGCGATCCGCGCGCGAGCCGGGCCGCACCTCGATCACCAGCACGCCACCGTCGATGCCGAGCTCCCGCTGCATCCGAGGGGGCACCGGGCCGATCTGCAGGCCGAGCCCTGGATCCGCGTCCTCTCGCTCTTCGGGAGCGGAGCGGGCGCCGTCCTCGGGCCGCTCGCCGAGGGTGAGGCGGAGCGTGCGCTCCTCGGCCCCACGGCGGATGCCGAGGCGGACCATCGTGTCCGGGGCCATCCGGGAGACTCGACGCGTGAGGTCCTGGGCCCGCTCGATCGGCGCGCCGTCCAGCGAGACGATGACGTCACCCGGACGCAGACCCGCCTCGTCCGCCGGCCCGTCTTCGACCACCGAGGCCACCAGGGCGCCGTCGTCCACCGAGAGTTCGAGGGCCTCGGCGAGTTCCGGCGTGACGTCCTGGATCACCACGCCGAGATAGCCGCGGATCACCCGCCCGGTGGCTTCGAGCTGCGGCAGGGTGGCGCGCACCAGATCGATGGGCACGGCGAAGCCGATGCCTTGGCCCGCGGCGACGATGGCGGTGTTGATGCCGAGCACGCGGCCTTGCATGTCGAAGAGGGGACCGCCGGAGTTGCCCGGGTTGATGGCCGCATCCGTCTGCAGGAAATCGTCGTAGGGCCCGGCACCGAGAACCCGTGCCTTCGCGGAGAGGATGCCACTCGTCACGGTGAGCTCGAGGCCGAAGGGGCTGCCGATGGCGATCACGCGGTCGCCCACCCGCGCCGATTCCGCGTCGCCGAGCTCGGCCACCTGCAGCGGGCGATCGAGATCGAGCACGCGGAGCACGGCGATGTCCGTGGGCGGATCGGTGCCGATCACTTCGGCGGCGTACTCCCGCTGATCGGCCGTGCGGATGCGGACCTCGGTGGCGCCCTCCACCACGTGGTGGTTGGTGAGCACGATCCCCTCGCGGATCACGACGCCGGAGCCGATTCCCCGCCGCTCGCGCAGCGGCGGGTCCTGCCCGAAGAACCGCCTCCAGAAGTCGCGGATCTCGGGCGGGACGTCGGCGTCGCTCGCGCGCAGCGTGCTCACGCCCACCACCGTTCCGCGCACCCGCTCCACCAGAGGTGCGAGCGAGAGGTCCGTCTCCGGTGCGGGGGGACCGACCGGGGCCTGGGTGTTCTGGAGGCGGACCGTGGAGAGCAGGGTGAGCGCGGCGGCGCCCACCGAGAGGATGCCGATCGGGAGCCAGGCGGGACGGGCGGGCATGGAAGGGAATTGCGCAGCCCCAT
>DATGOH010000102.1:0-10801 GCA_035306165.1 Ferdinandcohnia sp. | reverse complement strand
CGCATCGTGGCGACGAACGCCGCGGGCCGGACCGCATCGGCCGAGGCCAGCGTGACGTTCGCGCCGCCACGCATCCTCTCCTTCGAGGCCGTGCCCGCCGAGGTGGTCGCCGGCGATCCGGTGACGCTGACGTGGACCACGCATTTGGCGACGGCGGTCGACCTCGACCTGATCCACCTCGCGGAGATCGTGGAAACGGCCTCCCCCTACGTCGACATCCGGCCACTGGGTGCGACACCGCTCGCCATGCAGAAGGCGTGCGGGATGTCGCCGACTTCCTCCACGACCGCGGAGGACGACGGTTGCGCCACGCTCGACTTCCCCGAAGGATTCACTTTCCCCTTCGCGGGTGTCGAGCACGCCTCCATCGTGGTGCAAGCGAACGGCTTCCTTGGATTCGGCACCGAAACGCCGACTCCCTACAACAACCAAAATCTCCCGTCGTCCCTCAGCGCGGCGAACATCCTGCCGTTCTGGGACGACCTGGTCGGCACCCCCAACTCGTTCCACTACCTCCACGGCGTGGACGCCGAGGGCCAGTACCTGATCATCCAATGGGCGGAGATGGTTCCATATCCCAACCACGGGGTCATCAGCTTCCAGGCGGTGCTCCGCGACGACGGCTCGGTCGAGTTCCGCTATGGGGCCATGGATCCGCCCCCGACGGGGAACTCGAGCTGCTACCCGACAACGGATTGCGTCGGCGACGCCAATGGGGCGAGCGCGACGATCGGCATCCGAGCGCCCGGAACGAACGTACGTCCCTACGTGCAGTACTCTTACGCCGAGGACAGCCTGATCGCCGGCCAGGTGATCGAGTTCGTCCCGATCGCGCCATGAGCGCCCGAGCGCGCGCCCGGCCTCCCAACGGGCGGACCGAGGCGGTGGCGGCCCTTTGCGGCCCCACCGCCTCTCCTTTCCTGCAAGGAGAGCCCGCGGCCTCACCACCTCGGCACGAGGCGCCACCGAGCCCCCCGGCCTCGCGGTTCCGGCTACGGCGAACCGAAACGCTCGCGAAGGAGGTGGAGGAGAACGTCGCGCTCGTTGCGCGACGGATCTTCGAGCACGGCGTCGAGGAGGAACAGGAGGGCCTCGCCGACGCGGGGGGATGGGGGGATGCGGAGTTCCTGCATGACGTCGCGGCCGTCGATGGCGAGGTCGCGGACGGTCAAGGCGGGCTTGCGGTCGAGCTGTGCGCGGGCGCGCGCTTCGAGGGCGCGGAGGTTGGCGAGAAGCTCGTCCGTGTGCCGGCCGTGGCCCAGCACGTCTGCGCGGCGGACCTGGATGAGGCGGTCGAAGGAATCACCGACGCGGGCGAGCATGCGGCGCACGGCGGCGTCCGTCCATTCCTCCGTGTAGACGAATTGGTGCTCGCGCACGAGGAGCTCGACCTCGGCAGCGATCCGCTTGGAGAAGCGCAGGCGCTCGCAGATCGCCCGCGCGCGCTTGGCGCCGCTCACCTCGTGGCCGAAGAAGGTGTTCTCGCCCGGCGCCTTGGCGGAGGGCGCCGCGGTCCGCGGCTTGTCGACGTCGTGCAAGAGCACCGCCAGCCGCACGACGAGGTCCGGTGGGGCGGCGTCCACGGCGCGCAGGACGTGGTGGTAGACGTCGTAGCGGTGCCAGCGGTTCTGGCGCAGCCCCAGGCCCTCCAGAAGCTCCGGGAGGAATAGCGCGAGGTGCCCGGAGCGCCGCAGGATCTCCAATCCGTAGCGCGGGTGCGGGGAGACGAGGAGCTTGCCCAACTCGGCGCCGACGCGCTCGGCCGCCACGCCGCAAAAGGCCTCCAGGGTCTCGGGCATGGCGCGGCGCGTGGCGCGGTCGATGCGCAAGCCGAAGCGGGCGGCGAAGCGCGCGCCCCGCATCGGCCGCAGGGGATCCTCGCGGAAGCGCGCCGAAGGATCCCCCACCGCCCGCAGGCAGCGCCGGCGCAGATCCTCGAGACCGCCATGGGGATCGAGGAAGCGCCCGTCGAGCGGGTCGAAGGCCATGGCGTTGACGGTGAAGTCCCGCATCGCCAGGTCTTCCTCGATGGTGCCCACGAAGGCGCCCTCCCCCGCCTCCGCGTACGAGCGTCCCGCGCGGTAAGTGGTCACCTCGATGCCGAGGCCGTCCTCCACCACCGTGACCGTGCCGTGGGCGATACCGGTCTCCACCACGCGCGGAAAGGCCGCCGCCACCTCCTGCGGCAGCGCGCTGGTGGCCACGTCGTACTCCGCGGGGGCCCTGCCCAGCAGCAGGTCCCGCACCGCGCCGCCGACCACCCAGGCCTCGCGCCCGCGCGCCCGGAGCGTCCGCAGCACGTGCAGGAGCGCCGGCGGCGGAGAGAAGTCGCGCAGGGCGGTCTCGTCGAGCGCTCGCGTCATCGACGGGGGTTGTAGCACGAGGGCGACGGTCCTGCCCGCCCCCACCCCAACGCGGCACCGAGGGACTTGGCTGTCCCCCGCCGATGATGGCAGGCTGATACCCGATAGCGGTTTCGTTCGACGTTTCGTCGCGGTTCGAGGGAGGGATCGATGCTGTGTCGTCGCGTCGTCGCGCTGTGTGTCGGGCTGATGTCTCTCGTCGCCTGCGGGGGGAAGGAGCCCGAGAAGCCCGCAGCCAAACCCGTCATCCTTTCGTTCACGGCGAGCGCTGAAGAAGCGGCGCCCGGAAAACGGGTGACCGTCTCGTGGCGCACGCGCCATGCGGAGGCAATCGCGATCACCGCCAACGGTGACGAGGTACCGCTCGGCGGGGCCAAGGCCGCGTCCGGCTCGGTCGAGGTGGAGGTGGTCGAGACCACCACCTTCGTGCTCGAAGCGCGCTCGGGCAAGGCGCGCGTACAGAGCGACCCGCTGACGGTCACGGTGCCCGAACCACGCATCCTCTCCTTCGAGGCCTCGACCTCCACCATCGAGCCGGGCGAGGCGGTGGTCCTCTCCTGGAGGACCGAGAACGCCCTCGAGGTGGTCGTCACGGACGCATCCGGCGCCGCCGTCGAGCTCGACGACGCCGATCCCGCAGAGGGGAGCGCGACGGTCGTGCCGGCCGCCTCCACGGAACGCCGCAGGTCTACGCGCCGATGACGGAGGTGTTTTCCAGCCCGTTCGCGGACATCCGTACCGATCCCGACGCCGTCCAGATCCTCGGCGGCAGTCCCAACCTCACCGTGGTGGACCACGTCTTCGCGGGCGGATTCACCTTCCCCTACTATGGGCAGACGTACTCGAGCGTTCGCGTCTCTCCCGACGGGTACATCTCCTTCGATCCGAGCACCGTATCGGTGACCGACAACACGCGGCTGCCGAGCAGCACGAACGCCCGCGTCCACATCGCCGCCTTCTGGGACGCGCTCCACACGCGGTCGTCGGGGCAGGTCCACGCCCTGCATGCGGCCGACGGGAGCTACATCTTCCAGTGGAGCCACGTGAGCAAACGCGTCGGGTCGTCGGATACCAACGAGTACGATTTGAACTTCCAGATCGTCCTCTTCCCCACGGGTTCGTTCGAGTTCCGCTACGGGACCATGGACCCGCCGCCCACCGGCAGCGGCAGTTGCTACCCGACGAGCGACTGCGCCGGCGACGCCAACGGCGCCAGCGCCACCATCGGATACCAGGATCCCACCGGCACCTACGGGAACCTGGTCCACTTCGGCGGCGGCACCCAAGACGCGAGCAACCGGCCCTTCCCCGGCGGGCTGGCGATCGAGATGGACGGCACCACGCTCGCCCGCATCGCCTGGGACGACACCTGGCCGATCGCGTCCGGCAAATCGCTCGAACTCGGTTCGAACGCCTTCCGTCCGAGCCGATACGACCTCGATGCGCCGACCGACTTCTGCCTACGGACCGAGGCGTACGATGCGGGCGCCAACGCCGGCACGCCGGGCTGGGACGGTGGCTCCTGCAAGCCGGGTCAGCCGTACGTGGCCTACACCTTCACCGACGCACCGCACTTCGACATCGGGTCGAGCCCGCCGCTCATCACCGCCATCATGGTGGACACCTACGTCGACCTGGGCTTCGCCTTCCCCTACTTCGGGGCGAACGCCACGGGGATCTGGGTGACCTCGTCGGGCTTTCTGACCATGCAGGACGCGGAGGACGAGTTCGACAACGAAATGCTGCCGTCCACGCATCCTTCGGCGATGGCGGGGTTGATCGCCCCCTTCTGGGACGACTTCTCCTACAGCCGGCACAACGCGACCGTGAAGTTCGCCGAGCGGGTCGTCGACGGACAGCGGGTCGCGATCGTCGACTGGGATCGGGTCGCACCGTGGAACGCCAGCAACGGCAACCACGTCTCCTTCCAGGCGCAGCTCTGGGAGGACGGCCGGATCGTCTTCGCCTACCGCAACTTCGTGGGAAGCGACCCGCTGATCACGGGCACCAGCGCGACGATCGGCCTGCAGGCGCCGGGCGCCGATCCCGCCTACTTCCTGTTCGCCTACCACGAGGCCGCGGTGGTGGATGGGATGACGATCGAGTTCGTGCCGGTCGGCGCGCCGTGATCCGAAGCGGGGCGGCGCGCCGTCGCGGGCCGCCGCCCCTGCCCGAAGGCTAGGGGTAGTTCACCGGCTCGCTGCCGTCGCGCGGCAGGGGGATGTAGGCCGTCTCCCCCGGGATGCGCGAGAAGCGCTGGTGGCGCCAGTCGTCCACCGCCCGGGCGATGCGCTCCTTCGAGCTGGAGACGAAGTTCCACTCGATGAAGCGGGGGCCGTCGAGCGGTTCCCCGCCGAGCAGAAGGAGGAGGCTGGGTGCCGCGGCCTCGATGCGGATCATCGGCCCGGCGGCGAAGACGGCGAGTTCTCCCGGGGCGAGGATCCGGCCGGCCGCGGAAACCGCCCCCTCCACCAGGTAGAGCGCGCGCTCCGGATGGTCCGCCGGAAGGTCCAGCTGCGCGCCGGCCTCCATCCGCGCCTCCAGATAGAAAAGCGGCGAGAAGACGCGCACGCCGGAACGCGCTCCGAAGAGTTCGCCGGCGATGAGCTTCATGCGCACGCCGGGTGCATCGAGCGTCGGCACCTGGTCGGCTCCGTAGTGCTCGAAGGAAGGGTCGCGCTCCTCCTCGGCGCGCGGCAACGCCACCCAGGTCTGCACGCCGAAGAGGCGGCCGGCATCACCGCCGCGCATGAACTCGGCGTGCACGATTCCCTTTCCGGCGGTCATCCAGTTCACCTCGCCGGGGCGGATCGGCTGGACGTAGCCGAGGCTGTCTTTGTGCAGGCCCTCGCCCTCGAAGAGCCACGTCAGCGTGGAAAGGCCGATGTGCGGATGCGAGAGGACGTCGACGCTCGCGCCGGACGAGATGGCCGCGGGCCCCATCTGATCCACGAAGACGAAGGGGCCGACCATGCGGCGCTTCGCGCGTGGGAGTGCCCGGCGCACCGAAAGGCCGCCAGGAAGCAGCGCCGGTCGCGCCTCGAGGACGAGCTCCACCGCTTCGGACATGCCCACCTCCCACGCCGCGGAAGCGGCGGCCGATCACTCCGGCAGGAACCGGCCGCGCGCCCGGGCTCGACGAATCCGCGGCCGGACGGGCGCCGTGCGGCTCGCCGGCAAGACCTCGGCCACGGACCGCGCCACCGCGACCACGAGCTCCCGTCCCTCCTCGCTCATCCGCCGCAAGAGCGGCTCGATGCGCTGCACCGCATCCGACGGCTCGCTTTCCTGGAAGAGCTCGCACAGACCGATCCCCAGCCCCCTTGCCAACCGGGCGAGGGTGTCCAGCGAGGGCGTACCGGAGGCGTGCTCGATGCGGCTGAGGAATTCGTTCGAAATCCCCGCCCGCTCGGCGAGCTCGACCTGGGTCAGGCCGGCCTCCTGCCGGAGCGAACGGATCCGGCGCGCGAGCGCTTGGCGTAGCTCGGTGGTGTCCTCCACGTCGCCTGCATCATATGCGACGACCGCTCTCTTGTGGAGATGGGCTCCCGCTGGTCTAATGGGGTCGACGGCGGGATCTCCAAGGATTTCGGCACGTTCACAACCTGTCGAGGTCGGAAATTGGATCGTGAATCCTTGCAGCTTCTTTTCGGCGAACCCGAACCGCGAACGGGGCCGCTCCGTGTGCTCGGCATCTCGACCGGCAGCCCCGGCGCATCGCTCTCCTGCCGACTTCTCGACATCGCCCTGGAGCAGGCGCGCGAGGAGGGCGCGGAGACGCGGCGCCGCTGCCTCGGTGAGCTCGACGTCCCCGGCTGTCCGAAGAACGGCAGCTGCGTCTGGCCGTGCACCCAGGTGGTCATCCGCGACGACGATCCACTGACGTCGATTTACATCGATCTCTTGCATTGGTCGGACGTCGTGCTGATCGCCGGAGAGGCGGGACGGACCTCGCTGGACGAGCGCTTCTCCAACCTCCTCGCACGCCTGCGCGCCCTGCGCGTGCCCCTGGACACGGAGGGCCGCCTCCTCATCCGCAACCAGGTCGCGGCGCTTCTGCCGGTGGGCGACTGGGAGGTGGACGGCGCCCCGATCGCCGAGGCGCTGGCCAAGCTCGGGACGTTGGGATTCGCCCTCCCGGCCTTCCCCGTGGCGGGCTACCAGAGCGGTTGCCTCCTTCCGCCGCGCGACAAGCTGGAGGAGGTGCTGCGTCTCCACCCGGAGATCGAGGCCCGCGCGCGCGGCCTGGCCTCGCGCGCGATCGCCTTCGCCCAGCGGATCCGGCCGACCCGTCAGCGCACCGCCGCGATCGCCTGATCCGCGCGGCGGTGCCGGCCCGCGATCCAGGCGAGCGCCGAGGGCGTGGGACAATCCGCGACGAAGAGCAGGCGGCCCCGCCGCCACGTGGCCAGACCGCTGCGGTCGGCCCAGTAGACCATGCAGAGATCGACGTCGCCGGCCTCCGCCAGCGCGCGCGGCGCCCAGGCAGCGATCCGCACGAGATCCTCCATGCGCAGATTCACACCACCCATGGCGGCCAAGGGAAGGAGGGGCATGGCCCCGCGCCTGGAGAGGAAGGCGATGCCCATCCCCTCCTCGCCGAGGTACCAGCGCAGCGTGGCCCAGCCCTCCTCCGCCTCCTCCGGCACATGTCGCCTGCCGGCGCAAAAGAGCAGGTCCAGGGGGCCGAAGGTAAAGGTGGCGTCGTAGCGCTTCTTCTTGTGCGGCACCCACTCGCCGCGACCGCGACGGGCGGAGGTGGCGAGCCGATACACCGCTTCCGCGGTGTGTTCGAGCAGTGCGGTGCGAAATGCATCGGCCGAGACCAGCCCCCGCGCCACGAGCGTTTCGCCAAGTGGCCGGCCCTCCTCCTTGCACTCCCTGTACAGCGTGCGGAGCGTCTCGCCATCCACGCCCCGCTCCACGAGAAGCATGGTGAGCGTGCGCTCGGCGTCGTCGGCGACGGCCCAGCACACTCGCCCGTCCTCGACGAGCACCATGCCGCCGCCTTCGAAGAGGTAGGCGCCGGATTCTCGGGGTAGGCCTTCGAGTTCCGTCAGGAATGCGACCAGGCGGTCGAGGTTTTCTTCAGACCTCATACTCCGCCATTCCCCAGGGGATGGAACGGAGGGCGTCGACCACCTCCCGCGCCTGGATGAAGAGGCGCGTGAGGTTGCGGTCGCCGGTGGCGTCGCACAGGAAGACGCCGATCGCGTCCCGGCCGCAGTGCAGCAGAAGGAAGGTGGCGGTCTCGGAGAAGACCACCGCCTCCGTCGGCACGGCCGGATCGGGCCGCCCGTCGACCGGCTCTTCCGCGCCGAGGAGGAAGCTCAACTTCACCTTCGGCGCCCCCTCGAAGAGACGCGCGGCAGAGCTGCCGGCCGACTGCACCATCCCCATCACATCGGCCGGCCCGCCGTAGGCGAACAGGAAGCCGCTGGGCAGATCGACCAGGCCCAGCGCCTTGCACCCGCTCACCTTGGTCCGCAGCGCGTCGAGTTCCCGATCCAACGTCATGGAACGAGAGGCTCCACCTTCGGAATGGACGCCTTGAGTTGCGCCCATCCCATCCCCAGGTTCGTCGTCTTCCGCGTGACGAGCATCACCACGGCGCGCCCGCCTTTGACCACCTTGGCAAAGTGGAAGTTGTGTTTCGAGGTTATGAAGACCTCTTCGAAATAGTGCTCGCCGTCTTCCGGCACGCCGCGGTGTGCGCGGACGAGCTGCTCCGCGCGGATGACGTTCGGCCCGCGGAAGAGGTCCATCGTCGCCGCCGCCACCACCTCGTTGTGCGCGTCGGAATAGCCCGAGCTGTTGTGGATCCCGAGCAGCATCCCGGTGTCGAGGTCGACGACACCGCACGCAACGGCACCATCCACGTTCTCGACGATCTCCTTGCAGACCTCGTCCATCTTGCCCATTGCCGAATCTCCCTTGCTCCCCCCACATGCGGGAAGCATCGGCGATCGTGTTGAACGCCCAACCGTTAAGTCAAGCTATTTTGATCCATAAGACAAACCTCGCTGCCAGGACGCGCCGGCCCCTCGGGAAGGCGTCGAGTGCATTTCCCGTGACCTGAAATCCGGTATCGTTGATCGCGCGTCCGCCACCCGGCTGCGCCGCCCGCGCGCCTCGGCGGCGGCGCAGCCGCCCGCACGAAAAACGGCTCCCCAGCCTGCGCCGAGGAGCCGTACCCTTGATTTCCTAGGATTTTGGCGGCCCCAAGAGGACTCGAACCTCTGACCTACGGTTTAGGAAACCGCCGCTCTATCCTGCTGAGCTATGGGGCCGAAAGCCCCCGCTAGGTACATCAGGCGCCGTGGGCTGGCAAGTCTGGAGCGGCAGGGCGAAGGAGAAGACGACCTCCTCCGACGGCGTGCACGCGGCCCAGATGCGGCCGCCGTGGGCCTCGACGAGGGTGCGGCAGATGTACAGGCCCAGTCCCATGCCGGGAAAGCCGGCACGCACGGCGTTTCGGCCGCGGTAAAAGCGAGTGAAGATGCGGGAAAGCTCGTCCTCGTCGAGGGGATCGCCCACGTTGCGCACGTGGATCCGGACTTCGTCGGGAGCGCGCTCCACGTGCACGACGATCTCGCTGCCTGGCCTCCCGTACTTGCGCGCGTTGGAGAGGAGGTTCTCCAGGACCTGCTCGATCCGCACCGGATCCACGTCGAGGCGGGGAAGATCCGCGTCGAGAACCACGCGGATCGGCTTGTCCACGGTTTCCCGGGAGAGCTCCTCCGCCACGTTGCGCACGAGGGCGGCCACGTCCGTGGGGGCGCGCTCGAGGCCGAGGTGGCGCGCGTCCATGAGGGACGCATCCAACAGATCGCGGGAGATGCGCACGAGGCGCCGCGCGG
The DNA here is from genome assembly GCA_035306165.1 of Ferdinandcohnia sp. GTDB lineage: Bacteria > Myxococcota > Myxococcia > Myxococcales > Vulgatibacteraceae > ZC4RG40. Next base: position 1,578 of record DATGOH010000102.1, on the reverse strand, counting down.
CGGAGCCGATCGCGGCGATGCGGTTGCGGATGGGGGGCGGCAGATCCTGCTGCTGAGCGAGCAACGAGGCGAAGCCGAGGATCGAGGTGAGGGGCTGGCGCAGATCGTGGGTGATGAGCGAGGCCCACTGCGCACGCATGCGCTCGAGGGTCTTGAAGGCGGAGACGTCTTCGAGCGCGATGACGGCCGCCCGACACTCGCCGTCGCCGTGCAGCTGCTCCCCGTGGAAGACGATGAAACGCGGCGCCCCCTCCTCCCCTCCGACGAGCTGCGCCTCCAAGCGGTGGATGCTCTCGCCGCGCGCGACGCGCGCCAACGGGTGGCCGGACGCTGGGAAGGGGCGCCCTTCCTCGGTGAGCAGCAGCGGCGCGAGTTCCTCGATCGTCGCGGTCTCCTCCTCGCGGTCGAGGAGCACCTTGGCCCGACGGTTCAGGCGCACGAGGAAGCTCTCGCCCGAGCTGAACAGAAGCAGCGTGGCGACCGGAAGGTGCTCGACGACGCTGCCCAGCCAGCGCAGCGTCCGGCTCTGGGCGGAGACCTCCCGCTGAAGCTGGCTGCGCGCGCTGGCAGAGGCAACGAGGGCGCCGACGTGCTCGGCGAAGAGCCGCACCAGCGCGAGGTCCTCGTCGTCCGGCCGTCCGCCGCCGCCCCGCAGCCGGAGCTCGGCGAGCTGCCGTCCTTGATGGCGGATCGGGATCCCGTGGGGCCACATTTCGGGCCGCGGTGCGATCACCGAGGCGTGGCCTCGGACGATCCAGCCGTCCTCCGTGGCGGCCGCACCCCGACCGCGCACCGCCACCGCCTCGGCCCCCGTGAGCAAGCGCGCCCGCTCCGCGATCGCCTCGAGCATGGTCTCCAGGTCCCGCGCCTCCCCCACCGCCAAGGCCGCGCGCCGCACCGCCTCGCGCTGCGAGCTCCGCTTGCGCTGCTTCACCCCGCGTGCGATGCGCTGCAGCGCCGCCTGCAAGAGCGGCGCGATCGGCGCGACCTCCCGCGCGGCTTCCTCCTCGGGCTCGAGCCAGCCGACCACGCCCAAGAGCTCCCCGCCCCCGCGGATCGGTGCGAGGCGATGGCGCAGGCCTCCCGGTAGGAGCCCCGCCGCCTCGCTCCCCTCGCGCGCCGCCTCCTCGACCCGTGCCCCCACCGTCTCCACGAGGGTCTCCGGAACGCCGCGATGTCCCGCCAGACGCCACGTCCCGGTGCGCACGTCCCACAGCCCGAGGTGCGGGCAGCCCAGCCCCGACTCCTCCATCAATTCGAGGACGGCCTGGACGAGCGAGGGGCCGTCGCCCGCCGCCACCAGGCGGACGACCGCGGGTGGGGCGCCGACCGCTTGCTCCGGGATGGCCGGCGGCAACGGGACGGCGCCGACGGTGCCGTCACCGGATGGGGGGAGCACTTGCTTCACGACGGCCAAGCATTGGGGCTTCGAGCCGCTCTGCAAAGCCCCTGGCCGGGACGAGTGGGGAAAGCTCGACGTGAACGCCCGCCGGCGCGCGGCGACGGCGACGTGGCGAGGCGCAAGCGCCTAGCTCGACCGCGCGGTCCGCTCCCAGGTGACCTTCTGGCTCCCGCGGA
>DATGOH010000101.1:0-5775 GCA_035306165.1 Ferdinandcohnia sp. | reverse complement strand
CCGCGGACGATTGCCCCGAGGGTGCGGTCTGCGATCCGAAGACCGGGCAGTGCACCCACGCGAAGCTGGCCTGCACGGGCCACGCCGACTGCGGCGGCGGCGCCATCTGCGTGGACGGTACCTGCGCGCCGAACGAAACGGGCGGGGTCTGCGCCGAGGACGCCGACTGCCCGCGGCGGGAGCACTGCATCGGGGGCTACTGCGGCTGCATGGGGGGCCGGTTCGAGGCGGACGTGGTGGTGCCCAACGTCCTCATCCTTCTCGACAAGTCGGGGAGCATGGATCGCTCCGCGGGTCCCGACACGAAGTGGAACATCGCCGTGCGCGCCATCGAGAGCCTGCTCGACGAGTTCGGCGATCGCATCCGCTTCGGCCTCCTCCTCTATCCGCGGGGAGGGGGCTGCGAGGTGGGCGAGGTCGACGTGCCGGTGGGACCCGGCCAGGGCCCGGCGATCCTCGAGGCCCTCGCGCGGACCCGGCCGGCTGGCTCGACCCCGATCGGCGGCGCGCTCGCGGCGGTGCGGGACGAGCCTGCGCTGGCGGATCGCGACCGCCCGAGCTACGTGCTGCTCGTCACCGACGGCGAGGAGCGTTGCGGCGGCGACGGCGAGGCCGAGGTGAGCGCCTTGCGCGCGCTCGATCCCGAGGTGAAGACCTTCGTGGTCGGCTTCGGCGACGGCGTCTCGGCCAGCGCGCTCGAGGCGATGGCGGTGGCCGGTGGCACCGCCCGTGCGGAAACCCCCGCCTACTACCAGGCCGACGACGAGGCCTCGCTGCGCGAGACCTTCTCCACCATCGGCGGCCTGGTGCTCTCCTGCGCCTACGCGATCGATGACGCCGGCCTGGATCTGGAAATGGACGACATCTTCGTCTACTTCGACGGGGCACCCGTGCAGGCGGATCCGCAGGAAGGCTGGCGCTACGAAAAGGGCGCGAGCCGCATCACCTTCCACGGCAGCTCCTGCGAGAAGCTGCAGACGGGCGAGGTGAACGACTTGGTCATCGTGCACGGATGCCCCGTGCGCGCGGATTGAACGCATGCCCGAACTGCCGGAGGTGGAGTTCGCGGCCCGCGCCCTTCGCCGGTGGCTGGAGGGGAGGCGGGTCGCGTCCGCACAGGCCCCGCCGAGCCGGATCTTCCGCGGCAGCGAGCGGGAGGCGTTTCTGCGCCGGCTGCCCGGTACCCGTCTCACGTGGGTGGAACGGAGGGGGAAGATCCTCCTGCTCGGCTTCACGGAGAACGTCGGCGTTCTCAGCCACCTCGGCATGACGGGGAAGTGGATTCGCGTGCCGAAGGGCGCGCCGCCTCCCTCACACGTGCGGGCCAGCCTCGAGCTCGACGACGGGGAGAAGGTGGTTTACCGCGACCCTCGCCTTTTTGGACGCCTCGCCGTGCATCCCGCGGATGCCCTGCTCGATCTTCCCGAGGTGCGCGCGCTGGGGCCCGACCCGCTCGTGGACGGGATCGATCCCGAGGCGCTGCACGCGCGGCTCGCGAGGAGCGGCCGACCGGTGAAGGTGGCGATCATGGACCAGGGGGTGATCGCCGGCATCGGCAACATTCAGGCCACCGAGGCGCTCTTTCGCGCAGGGCTCCATCCCGCGCGGCCCGCCTCCTCGCTGACGCTTGCGGAGGCGCGGCGGCTCGTGGACGCGATTCGCGCATCGATCGAGGACACGCTCGTCGCGCAGGGCGATGGCGACTCCATCGTCTACGTGGAGGAGGACCGCAGCCAAAATCCCTTCCGCATCTACGGCCGCGCCGGCACGCCGTGTCCGCGCTGCGGAACGCCGCTGGAGAAGCTCGAGCTCGGCGGGCGCACCAGCGTCTTCTGTCCGCGTTGCCAGCCGCTGTGAGCGGCGCCGCCCCGACGAGGGAGACGATCGTCCCGAAAACGATGGCCAACTTGGCGACGCCCGGCCGTCGCGGCCGCGGACCTTGGGGGGATCATGTTCGTAGCCTTGCTCGCCGCCCTGTGGCTCGGGCCGGTCGAAACCGCCCAGGTGCCGGCGCTCGCGCTCCTCGAGGAGGAGGGCCTCGACTTCGATCTCTTCGGAGAAAGCGATACGGCCCGCCGTGTGGAGATGGATCCGCGCTTCGCCCAGCAGGTCGCTGCGCGGCGGACGATGCTCCAGGTACACCAGGTGTTCGGATTGTCGTCGTTGGCGGCGATGGCCACCTCGACGGTGCTGGGCCAGCTCAACTACGGCGATCTGCACGGCGCGGGCGGAGCGCGATCGGGCGACTACCTGCTCGCCCACCGCATCGCCGCCTACTCCACCGCGGGGCTCTTTCTCGGCACCGCCGCCTTCGCCCTGTTCGCGCCGGTGCCCTACGAACGGCGTTCCGGCTTCGATGCGGGGACGGCGCACCGCATCGCCGTCATCGGCGCATCGGCAGGCCTGCTCACGCAGGTGGCCCTGGGATTCGTGGCCGCGCGCAGTGCCGATGCCGGCAACGCGCGCAACTACACAACCTACGCGCGCGTCCACCAGGCGGTCGGCTACGCCACGTTGGGGATGATGGCGGTGGCCGCTTCGGTCTGGGTGTTCTGATCGTTCGGAGGGGGAAACGATGGTTCGCGCGGGTCGCTGGACCCCGTGGGTTGGGCTGGCCATCGCGGGCGTTGGGCTCGCCTGCGATTTTGGGGTGCCCGACATCGAGGAGGTGCCGGAGAACCCCACCTTCTACCGCGACATCTTGCCGCTGTACGAGGACCACTGCCTGCTCTGCCACGGCAATCCACCGAGTCGCGGCGCGCCCAAGGACGTCCGTCTGGACGTGTACGAATTCGTGGACGCCAAAGAGCACCACCTGGACGAATTGGGCACGCGGCGCGACGCCCACGCCGGCCACCACGATCCCAATGCCAAGGGGCCGTGGGGCGCCAAGGACATGTCCCTGGAGAGCCTGCGCCTCGTGGAGGAGGGCAAGATGCCGCCCGCCGCCCGCTGGGGCGACGGCCTCGGCCCCAACGCCCGCAAGATGCTCCGCCGCTGGGTCGAGCAGGGTTCGCCACCGTGAACGGTTCGAGAAGATCGTGGTAAAGGGCGAGGGGATCCATCCCCTTTACCGCGCGCTGATCGAGGATTCTCGCCGCCATCGCGGGAGGAGACGCGCAAGCGCGCGGCCCTGGCGTGGCCGCCGGCCCGCCGCGGTGCGGTTGGTGGCCACGGGGCGGTACTCGGCCATGCCAGCCGCCACGAGCCGGTCACCGGGGATCTTCACTTCCTCCTGCAAGAAGCGCACGACGTTGGTGGCACGGGCCACGGAGAGCTCCCAGTTGGTGGGGAATCGCGCGGCGAGCTTGCGGGAGATCGGCTCGTCGTCGGTGTGGCCGGTGACCTGGATGATCTTGTCCGGGACCTTGGCCAGGGTCTCTCCGACCTGGCGCAGCACGTCCTTGCCTGCGTCGTTGAGCTCCGCCTCGCCCGAGTCGAAGACGATCTTGTCGATCAGGTCGACCACGAGCTCGCCGCGCTGCTGCGATATGAGGACGTTGCCCTTGGCGATCTCCGCCTGGAGCCTCTGTCGGAGCTCCTCTTGGGCCTGGCGCATCCCCTCCAGCGCTTCCTCCTTCTGGCGCGCGTCCGCGGCGATGCGGTCCCGCTCCGCCTCGAGTTTCTGGAGTCGGGCGCGCAGCGTCTCGATTTCGGTGCGCGTGGTGTCGAGCTCCTCGCGCGTCTCGGTGTGGGCCGCGCGCTCGGTGCCGAGTTTGGAGCGCACCGAGTAAAATGCGGTGATACCTCCTGTTGCAACCACGAGGGCGACCAGCCAGGCGAGGCCCGCGCCGCCGCGCCTCGGTGGCGGATTGGAGGTGGGCTCGGCCAGAAGAAGGCTCCCGGGCGACGGGAGCGCCGGGAGCGAGCTCATCCCCGAGGCGCACGAAGGGCGCCGGTCGACAGGGGCCCAGGCCTCATGGCGTGGCGGCGGCTTCCTCGGATGCGCCGTCCGTTTCGCCGTTGGGCTCGCCGTCGGCCCCGGAGGCACCGTCCCCCGCGGCGGTGACATCGGCATGCGCCTTAGCGGCGCGCGCGGCCTCGGCGGCGCGCTCCTCCTTTTGCCGCCGGGCGGCGGCGGCCTCGGCGACGGCCTTCAGCTTGCCCAATCCCGCGCGGAGATCCTTGCCCATCATGGGCTCCATCAGGAGCGAGAAGTAGCGCGCGAGCGGATTGTTGCCGACGTCGCCTTTCATCCACCAGACGACGCGGGTTCCCACCGGAACGGTCTCGAACCGCAGGCCACCGGGCGTGGGAGAGAAGCCCTCGAAGGTGAGGACGTAGTCGATGCCGGAAGCGGGATCGCTCTTGGTGATCTCGAGGGTGCCGTTGCCGCTCGAACGACCGCGCCAGCGCCAGATCGCCCCGGCCCCACGCTCGGGCCCGGCGTACTCGCTTTCCATGTCGGGATAGCGGGCCTTGGTCCACGCCGCCCATTCCTCCCAGCGCCGCGGCGTCTCGACGAGGGGCAGGATGTCGACGGGGGCGGCGGCGACCTCCACCGATTCCTCGACCTGCCACGAGGAGGGGACGAAAAAGCCGCCGATCACCACGAGGGCCACGAAGACGGCGAGCGCGATGCCGATGCGCTGGAGGATTCGCATGGGGGTCTCCTTTGCGGGTGCGAAAGAATGTATCGCCCCCCGTGCGGTCGTGGCGAGGGGCGCATCGAAGACAAGCGAGACCCCCGAAGCCGCGTCGGAAGGGCCGATCGGTTCCGGGGGTCTAGCGTGCAGCGAGCGTTCGGAACGTCTGCGTTTCACCACCAGGGCCAGGGGCCCCAGAAACCCCAGTCCATGGATCGCTCGCGCGCCTCGGCCGCGAGCCGGTAGTCCTTGGCGATCTGGCGCTCGACGGCGAGCCGGTTGAACTCCTGGTAGGCCTTCTCGTCGCCGGCCATCAGGCAGCCGCATCCCTCGGCGTCGGCGTAGGTGTAGTAGACGCCGCCGTCGAGTGAATGGGCGAGGATCTGGCGCTGCTCCATCGCGCGCAGCTTCTCCATCTTCTCCGGCGTGTCGGCGAGCTTGGTGGTGAACCCGGCGGCCGAGAGGAGCTGCCGGATCTCCGCGCTCCTCCTCATCTCGCGGCTGTGGGCGCAGCCCGAGGCGACGACGGCCGCCGTCACGAGAACGATTGCGGCAAGACGCGTGCTTCCCATGGAGCGTCCACCTTGGGGCGCGGAAAGCGGCTCGCCAACTCTCCCGGCGGGGCGGACGACGTCAGAGCGACTTCAGGAACTCCACGAGGTCCGCCTTCTGCCCCGCGTCGAGTCCGAGCGAGAAGTGATCGTCGTAGTGGTCGACGACGTCCTCCAGGGTGGCGAAGCGACCGTCGTGGTAGAAGCCTCCCTTCTGGCGGACGAAGAGGCCCTGGAGGGGCGCGGTGCGGTAGCGCTCGTCGGGCGAGCGCATCGCCTGGAAGTCGTCGATCCCGATCTCCTCGGGCGTGTGCATGTTCCAGCCCGGCTCGGTGTAGAGCGGCGGTACGTGGCAACGGGCGCACTGCGCTCGGCCCGCGAAGAGCTCGCGCCCGCGCTCGGCGGCCTCGGCGTCGAAGCTCCCCTCGGGCGGGCGGGGCGCCTCCAGGCTGAGCTGGAAGATGTGCAGGGCGGGAAGCTTGGAGGTCACCCGATCGGGATCGCCCCGCACCCTTGCGGAGCTGCTCGAGCAGCTCCGCCGGCAGCGCCTCCGCGTCCACTTTCAGGCCGAGGGAGAGGGCGTTTTCCGGGCTGAGACCGGCGCCCACGCCGCCGTTGGCCTGTCCGGCGATGGCCTC
>DATGOH010000100.1:0-4067 GCA_035306165.1 Ferdinandcohnia sp. | reverse complement strand
GCCCGGGCGGGCGCCGCCCCGAAAAGGCCGACGCCCCTGCCCGGGTTGCCCGGCCGCCGGCGCCGGCCGGGCGAGCCGCCACCGCCCTGCGGCCATTCGGGCTGCGGCAAGCCCTCGCGCACGAGGGGGTATTGTCAGACGCACTATGTGCAGTGGCTCAAAGCCGGCCGGTAGGGCGGGCGCCGCATACGGGGCCACGAGCGGCGGCGCGCGCCTCCCACCTCAAGCGTAGGGGCGGCTGTCCTCGGGCGGCGCGGCCAGGGCACGGGCGGCCGCGGCGGTGGCGAGTCCGATGACCTCCCGGGCCCGATGCAGGCGCCGCGGCCCCACGGCGGGGAGATCCGGCGCGACCACGTAGACGGGGATCCCGCGCGCCTCGCAGAGGCGCGCCTGCCACTCGAATCCCTGGTGGCGCGCCGCCGCCAGCGCCCGCCCCATCGCCCCCAGATAACCCAGAGGCCTCGACGCGGGGCGGTTCCGCGCCCGGCTCGGGAGGTAGTGCACCAGCAGGGCGTCCAGCTCCCGCCCTTCGCACAGCGCACAGAGCGGCGCCTTGTCCACCAGTCCCCCGTCCCAGAGGTGGGCGCCGTCCAGGGGAACGGGGGCGAAGAGGCCGGGATAGGCGCAGGAGGCGCAGACCGCCTCCACCAGATCCCCCTCGCGGTGGATGCGCACCGCGGCGTGGGTGACGTCGGTGGTGGCGATGACCAAGGGCACCTTGGTCTCTTCGATCCGCCGGACCGGCAGGACCTCGGCGAGGAGCCGACGGAAGCGTCGGCCGGCGAGGATGCCGGTGGGGATCCGCCCCCGCACGGCCTCGCCGAGCCACCGGATCGGGGTGGGATCCCAGAAGTCGTTGCGGCGCAGGCGCAAGAGGCGCTCGGCGATCTCCGGCGGCTCGAGTCCGCTCGCCGCGAGCGCCGCGACCAGGGCACCGGCGCTCGTTCCCGCCCAGGCGACGGGCTCGATGCCCGCGCTCCAGAGGGCGGCGACGAATCCGGCGTGTCCGAAGAAGCCGAAATAGCCAGCGGAGAGGACCACGCCCACCCGCTTCCCGCGCAGTTCACGGGCCAGTTCGTTCGTTTTTTGGGATGCGATCTCCAGCCTCCTGGGGGAAGATGCCGCCCATCGCAGTCGGAGGACAGCGGTGGCGGCGAAACGACATTGGCTCCTCAAGAGCGAACCGGAAACGTACTCGATACACGATCTCGAACGCGACCGGGTCACGAGTTGGGAGGGGGTGCGCAACTACCAGGCCCGCAACTTTCTGCGGGAGATGAAAGTCGGAGACAAGGTCCTCTTCTATCACTCGTCCTCGACGCCGCCCGGCGTCGCGGGCTTGGCGGAGGTGGTGCGTGAGGCCTACCCCGATTCCTTCGCCTGGGACCGGAAGTCGCCGTACTACGACCCCCGCTCCACCGAGGAAAAGCCCGTTTGGTTCATGGTCGACGTGGGCTTCGTGGAGCGCTTCCCCGAACTCCTGCCGCTCCCCGAGCTGCGCGACGATCCCGCCCTCGAGGGGATGGAGCTTCTGCGCAAGGGCTCGCGCCTTTCGGTGCAACCCGTTTCGAAGGAGCACTTCGATCACATCGTGAAGCTGGCCAGGAAGAGGAGCAAGGGATGAAGGTCATCTGCGTCGGCGGCGGCCCTGCGGGCCTCTATCTTTCGATGCTTCTCAAGAGGGACCACCCGGACTGGGAGGTCACCGTCTTCGAGCGCAACCCCAAGGATCACACCTTCGGCTTCGGCGTCGTCTTCTCCGACGAAACCTTGGAGAACCTCTGGGAGGCGGACGCCCCGAGCCACGAGGCGATCACCCGCGCGTTCGCCCACTGGGACACGATCGACATCCACGTCAAGGGGCAGGTGATCTCCTCCTCGGGACACGGCTTCTCGGGCATCGCACGGCGCAAGCTCAACGCGATCCTCTACGAGCGCGCCGTCTCGCTGGGCGTGGACGTGCGCTTCGAGACCGAGGTGAAGGACGTCCGCGCGCTCAAGGACGCGTGCGACCTGCTCGTGGGCGCCGACGGGATTCGCTCGCTGGTCCGCAGCACCTGGGCGGACGTCTTCAAGCCGTCGCTCGATCCGCGCAAGTGCAAGTACATCTGGCTCGGCACCGACAAGCCCTTCGACGCCTTCACCTTCATCTTCGAGCAGAACGAGCACGGCACCTTCCAGGTGCACGCCTATCGCTACGACAAGGAGATGAGCACCTTCATCGTGGAGTGCGATCGCCAGTCGTGGGAGCGGGCGGGCCTGGATCGGATGACCACCGAGGAGAGCCTCGCCTATCTCGAGCGACTCTTCGCCAAGTACCTCGACGGCGCGCGCCTGCACGAGAACCGCTCGAACTGGATCGAGTTCGTCACGGTCAAAAACGAGCGGTGGCACCACGAGAACGTGGTGCTCATCGGTGACGCCGCGCACACCGCGCACTTTTCGATCGGCTCGGGAACCAAGCTCGCCATCGAGGACGCGATCGCGCTCGCCAAGGCACTCGACGAGGTCCCCTCCGTGCCCGAGGCGCTCGAGCGCTACCACGAGGAGCGCTGGCTGCAGGTGGCCAAGACGCAGCGTGCCGCGCAGGACAGCCTGCGCTGGTTCGAGAACGTCAAGCGCTACCTCGACCTCGATCCGCTGCAGTTCTCCTTCAGCCTGCTCACGCGCAGCAAGCGCATCGGCTGGGAGAACCTGAAGATGCGCGACCCCGCCTTCGTGGATCGCGTGCAGGAGGACTTCGCGGCGCGGGCGAAGGTCGGGCATCCGAGCGGGAAGGCGGTGCCGCCGATGTTCATGCCCTTCGAGCTGCGGGGCATGCGGCTGGAGAACCGCGTGGTCGTCTCGCCGATGTGCATGTACTCGGCCCAGGACGGTACGCCGACCGACTTCCACCTCGTGCACCTCGGCCAGCGCGCGATGGGCGGCGCCGGTCTGGTGATGGCGGAGATGACCAACGTGTCTCCCGAGGGCCGCATCACGCTCGGCTGCACGGGGATGTGGTCCGACGCGCACCTCGCCGCCTGGAAGCGGATCGTGGACTTCGTCCACGCGAACTCCGCGGCGAAGATCGGCCTGCAGCTCGGCCACGCCGGGCGCAAGGGCTCGGTGAAGCGGCCGTGGGAAGAGGAACGCGAGGACGATCCGCTCGTCGGCGACGAAGCCTGGGAGGTGATCTCCGCCTCGCCCATCCCCTACCACCCGTACAGCCCCGTGCCGCGCGAGGTCGATCGCGCCGAAATGGATCGGCTGGTGGCCGCCTACGTGCGCGCCGCCCGGTTGGCCGACGAGGCGGGTTTCGATCTCCTCGAGATCCACTTCGCCCACGGCTACTTGCTGTCGAGCTTCCTCTCGCCGCTGTCGAACCAGCGCAAGGACGCCTACGGCGGGCCGCTCACCCAGCGCATGCGCTTCCCCATGGAGGTCTTCGAGGCGGTGCGGGCGGCCTGGCCGGAGGACAAGCCGATCTCGGTGCGGATCTCTGCCACCGACTGGGTGCCCGGCGGCTTCACCGGGGAGGACGCGGTGGAACTCGCGCGGGCGCTCAAGGCCGCCGGCTGCGACGTCATCGACGTCTCCACGGGCCAGACCTCGCCGCTCGCGCAGCCGATCTACGGCCGCATGTGGCAAACGCGCTTCGCGGACCAGGTGCGCAACGAGGCGAAGATCCCCACCATCGCCGTGGGCAACATCACCACCGCCGACCAGGTGAACACGATCCTCCTCGCGGGCCGCGCGGACCTGTGCGCGCTCGCGCGCGCGCACCTCCGCGATCCGCACTTCACGCTCCGCGCCGCCGAGGAGCTCGGGCAGGACGTGCGCTATCCCGAGCCGTACCTCTCGGCCAAGCCGCGCCTTCTGTCCTGAGCGCCGTGCGCTCCACGCGAGGTCCGCGCGCCCACGAGTCGAGGTCTGACGAGAAGCGGTGGCCGGGGCCCTGCGGTCCGCCGCGAGCGAGACGAGGAAAAGTGGTGCTCCTGACGTAGTCGTGGGTCGAGCTGGCCGTGGCCGGCTCCGACTCCGGCGCCGGCGCCGTCGTCCGGCTCCGACGCCGGCGCCGTGGTCCG
>DATGOH010000099.1:0-9818 GCA_035306165.1 Ferdinandcohnia sp. | reverse complement strand
CTTCCCACGAACAAGAGCGACGGCCGCGCCAATCTGCACCAGGGCGCCATCGCCGCCGGCATCGACTTGGCCACCGGCACCACGCATTTCGCGGTCCAGGCCTACCAGCTCGTCGAGCGCCATCCCGACACCGGTGCGCGGGTGATCGGCGTGACCATCCCCCACTGGGAGGAGATCCTGCGCATCGCCGCGCGAACCCACGACATGACGGGGCTTGGGTACATCGGCGTGGACGTCGTGCTCGACGCCGTGAACGGCCCCATGCTCCTCGAAGCCAACGCGCGGCCGGGGCTCGCCATCCAGATCGCCAATTTCCAGGGCCTCTTGCACCGGCTGAAAAAGTTCGAGCGCGTGGATACGAGTCGACTGGACGTGGACGCCCGCCTCGAGTTCGCCCGGCGCGTCCTCCCGCCCACGCCACGCCCGCAGGCCCTTCCCCCCCGGGAGGTGGCCGCAGGATGAGCGGCGCGCGCCTGCCCCTGCTCGCGGCCCTCGGCGTGGCCTTCGTCTTCGCTCTCGATCAGGGAGCGGCGCAGTCCGGCGAACGGCCCGGACCCGCCGCACCGAAGGAATGGGTGCGCAAAGTCCGCCTTTCGGTGCGGGTGGAGGGCGACGGGCGCGACGCCTACCTCGAGCTCCCCCTCGTCCCCACCGACGCCCACCAGGCCCTCGTCGAGGAATCGCTCGAGACCCGCGGATTTGCGGTCGAGTTCGTCGAGCGCGAAGGCAACCGGTTGGCCATCGTCACCCACCCCGCCTTCGAAGGGAAAAAGCGCATCACCTACGAATTCACCGTGAAGGTGCAACCCACCCGCGTCGAGGTGCCGCGCGTCCCGGTCGCGGCCGACGAGCCGCCGCGGGAGGACTGGCTGTGGCTGCGGCCGACCAAGCAGCTCCAGTCGGCCTCTCCCCTCATCCGCGAGAAGATCGTCTCCTTCGCGCGACCGCGCCTGGCCGCAGGGGACGACGACGCCCTCCGCATTGCGTGGGATCTCGTACAGACGGGGTACCGGCCCAAGGCCGACGGCAGCCGCACCGTCTTGAAGGCCACCCGCACCGGCCACGCCGCACCGCGCGGGCAGGAGCGGCTGTTCGCCACCTTCCTGCGCACGAGCGGCGTTCCCGCGCGGCCGGTCCTCGGCATCGACCTCGCGCGCAAGGTGCGGACCCGTTCCACCATGTGGGTGGAGGCCAAGGTCGACGGCACGTGGATTCCGTTCTCGGCGAGCCGCGGGCTCTGGGGCGAGCTCCCGCCGCGCTTTCTCAAGCTTGCCCACGGCGATCGCCCCTTCATCGTCCGCGAGGGCATTGCCTCGCTCAGCTATCGGTGGAAGGTGAGCCGTCCCGAGGAGGTGCCGGAGGTGGTCGAACCATGAGAGCGCTGCGCCTCGTACCGCTGCTTCTGCTTCTCGCCTCCGTCGACGCCTTCGCCGCGTTCGACGCCGACCTCGTCCTCGTCTACGGCAGCAAGCCCGCCCGCCTCCTCCCCGCCTACGCCGCGGCCGCGCAGGCGCCGCAGAAGGGCACCGACGCCACCGCCTGGCTACCCCCCGTCGTCGCCTGGCGGGAGGGGGAGGAAGCTTGGACCCAGGCGCTCGTCCGCGCCATCGCCCCGAAGAAGACGGTGTGGATCGCTCCGCCCGACGTCCCCGCCGACGCGCTCGAGATCCCGGGGCGCGTGCAGCGCATCGTCGCCGGCGACGCGGACCTCGGCCTGGCGATCGCGGAAGCCGCCTTCTCCCCCTCCGACAAACCGCGCGCCGTCTGGGTGAGCGAAGCCGATGCCGCCTCCGCCATCGCCGCGGCCGCCCTGGCCGCCACCGAGCGATCGCCGCTCCTCGTGGCCAACGGCTCGCTCGAGGCCACCACGCACGCCGCCGCCACGCTGGCCGAGCGCCTCGGCGCCAAGGAGGTGGTGGTGGTCGGCCGGACCGACCAGGGTCGCCTCGCGTCGCAGCTCGGCGCCAAGGTGCGCGTCCTCGCGCCGGAGGACGCCTTGCGCGCGCAGCGCAACGCCGTGCGGGGCACCGACCACCTGGTTCTCGTTGCGCCCGCAGACGCGAAGGGCCCCTTCTCCCCGCCCCGCCTCTCGCTCGCCTCGGTTCCGTACGTTCTCGCCAAGGGTGCGGCACTCGCCTACGTGGGCGAGGGCGCCGGCGGCGGCCGTACGCCCGAGGAAGCCACGGTCGCCCTGGAGGCGGAAGGCGTCGGCCGTTTCGACTTCGTCACCCTCGTCGGCGACTGGCTCGCCATCCCGCTGCGCGAGGTGCAGGACGTCGACCAGGTGGCACGCGGCGTGGAGACGCCGCGCGTACACAAGATCCCACCCTTCGTCGACCTCGAGGGCCGCCCTTCGGACCGCGCCGTCGGCCGCCTCGCCGCGTTGGACGTCTACGATCTTTCGCGCTGGGTGGCGCGCATCGTCCACGGCGTGGGCGACGACGCGGACGGCGTGCTCGTCTTCGCCAACGCCCACGACAAGTTCATCCTCGGCGAGACCATCAGCCGCACCACCTCCGCCGAGCTCGCAAACGCGGGCGTCCCGGTCCGCTCCTTCTACCGCGGGGAAATCACCCGCGAGCGCATCGAGGCCGAGCTGCCTCGGCACGCCTTGGTCCTCTGGGAAGGCCATCCCACCGACCTCACCCTCGGCGACGACGCCCTCCCCGCGCCACAGCGTCCCCTTCCTCCCTCCACGGTGTTTCTGCAGGGCTGTTACACGATGGACCGCGCCGATCCCTTCGTGCTCGTCGAGCGCGGCGCCAACGCGGTGCTCGGCACCTACATGGCCGTCTACTCCTCGAGCGGATCGGCCTTCGCCCGCGCCTACGTGAACGCCCAGGTCCACGGCGGCGCAACCGCCGGCCAGGCCTTGGCGAGCGCACGCAACTACTTGCTTGCCTTGGTGGAACTGAAGAAGCGGCGGGGCTTCACGGACTGGCGCAAGACGCTCCGCGCCGCGCTCTCCTTCGATCTGTGGGGCGATCCCGAGGCGCAGGCGCCGGTCTCCTTCCGTCGGCCGAAGCAGAGCCCGGTCACCGCCCGCCTCCAGGGCAACCGGCTGAGCGTGCGCATCCCGGCCGGCGCGCTCCCGCTCGCGGAGGCGGGACCGTACCAGGCCAGCGTCCGCCCCGGCGGCGCCCTCGCGGGCCTGTACAACTTCATCGAGGACGAGAACGGGAAGGTGGTCGGCCGCCGCCTCTCCGAGCTCTTCTTCGTGGAGGTACGGCTTCCGGAATCCTTCGGCGACGCACCCGTCCTCGAGGCCCCCTACCCCGCCTCGACCTACGCCTGGATCTTCTCGCCGCGCACCCGCACGCTCTCGCTCATCGTCCACGAGGAGGCACTGCCGGCGCCCGGCACCGCTGCCACGCTCCAGTTCACCGTGCGACCCGCAGGCTGAGCCGGGCGCGAAAGGGTTGGCAAAGCGGGCGGTTTCGGTGAAGGATCCCCGCACCGACAGGAGGAGGACATGGCAGTCCGATCCATCACCCCGTACCTGAGCCTGCGGGGCAAGGGCGTGGAGGCGATCGAGTTTTACGAGGACACCCTCGGCGCCACGGTCGACGTGATCAAGCACTTCACCCAGGGTGAGGACGCGGGAAAGGTGATGCACGCCGAGCTGCGCGTCGGCGCGCAGCGCTTCTACCTGAGCGACGGCTCGCCGAGCGGCGAGAAGGAGCCGGGTGGCCTCGTCACCCTCTCCCTGGAGTACGACGACGTGGAGACGGCGCGCGCCACCTTCGAGAAGCTCGCGAGCGGAGGCAAGGTCTTCTACGACTTCGCCGAGGTACCGTGGGGCGGCCTCTTCGGTGCCCTGCAGGACCGCTTCGGCATCAACTGGATGGTCTCCGCCGGCTGAGCCTTCGCCTTGCCAGGGCCACCGCGTTTCGCATCCCCACGCCCGCAGAGCAGGCGGTCTACGCCCCCGCCGAAGCGCTCGCCCTCCTCTCGGCCTCGCCGAGGGCGACCGAGCGACCTCGCCCGCGCGACCGGCGCCCGCCATGCGGGGCTTTTTCTGAACCCCGTGCGTTCGGGTTGACGCAGGTGGTCGCGTGCGCCGACCCTCGACCTACCGGAAGGACCGGAAGGAGAAGGGGGTACCGTCGGGCGGGAGTGCCCGCCGCGCAGCACCACCTCCGGTGCGGGGTTGCAAGGACGGGCCGTGGGCGTGCGCATCCATCGAAACTCGATCCGACGATCCCTGGCACGTGGGCAGCGACCGTTTCACCCGCAGGTAGGAACCTCTCGCCCCCTGGTGCATCCTAGAAGGTGCAGGACGGACCAAACGGAGGATCGCGATGGCAAAGAAGGGATTCGTCGGAGACATCGAAAAGCTCACCGAGGAGAACGAGGATTTCCGCCGGGTGCTCTACACCGGCAAGCACGTGCAGCTCGTGCTGATGTGCATCCCGGTGGGCGGCGAGATCGGCGAAGAAGTCCACGAGGAAATCGACCAGTTCATCCGGGTCGAGGAGGGCGAAGGCGAGGTGATCATCGACGGCGTCGCCACGCCCATCGAGGACGACTTCGCCATCGTCATTCCCGCCGGCGCCCGCCACAACGTGGTCAACAAGGGCTCCAAGCCGCTCAAGCTGTACACGCTCTACGGCCCGCCGGAGCACAAGGACGGTACCGTCCACCGCACCAAGGCGGAGGCCGACGCCTCCCACGAGCACTTCGACGGCACGACCACCGAGTGAGCGTGCGGCGGGCACCGCTCTCCGCGGGCGCCACGGGCGGGGACGAGGTCCCCGCCCGCTTCACATCGACGGCGCATGTTGGAGCGCGCTAGGCGAGCGCTGCGGCGGAAGAGCTGGGCGAGCTCTCCTCGTCGTCCGTCACGCCGTCGAGGAGGGCCCGCAGCGGCCCGGCGCCCCCGACCCGCGCCTTCCGATAGATCTGCTTGCGACGGCCGCGGATCGTCTCCGGCGAGACGCCGAGGCGCGCCGCCGCCTCCTTGCACGAGAGCCCCAGCATCAAGTGGTGGAGCTCGGCGCGCTCGGCGGGAGAAAGGCGCCACTTCTTGGCGAGCTCGTCGAGGCGCGCGCTGCGCGCGACGTCCGCGGGGCGGGTGGCCTGCAGAAGCTGCAGCTCCCCCGGCAGGATGGTCATGTCGAGGTCGGCGCCGGGACCGGTGGTGCGGCAGGCCTCCTCCAGCCGCGCCGCCGCCGCAGGCGCCCCGCCGTGGGCGAAGGCACGGCCGAGCCGCGCGCCGCCCTCGAGGCCGAGGGCCCGCCACAGCGAAGCCGCGGCCCACATCATCTTGCCCGCGTGCAGCACCCCGAGCGGTACTCCCGTGCGCGCCGCGATCGCCTCGAGCGCGGCGATCACCACGGGATCGCGGGGCTCGGGACGCGCGGCCGCCGCGGTCATCGCCCGCCGCTCGGAATCGCTGAACTCGCCCTCGCGCCGCGCGGCCACCACGAGCGTGCGCGGTTTGCCGCCCTCGGCGCGCAGGATGACGAGCACGCTGCGCGTCCCGCCGAGGATGGCGGCATCTCCGCGGCCGCCGGTGAGCTCCGTCAGCGAACCCGCCCAGCCTTCGCCGCGGATGCGCGGATTGGCCTGCGCGACCGCCACGGCGACGCGGATGGCGGTCCGCCATGCGGCCTCCTCCGCCAGACCCCGGCCGTACACCGAGGAGGGACCGATGAAGGGGGCATCCAGATCCGCCGCCACCACCACGTCGCACGGCGCGGCGGAGGCCACGCGATCGGCTACGGCTTTCGGGGATGAGGGCCCGACGTCGAGCGCCGAACCCAGGGCGACGTTGGGGGTGTCACCGCCTACGTTCGGTGCCTCCACTCCTGCATCCCGCTCGGTTGGTCCCAACATATCCTCCACTCCATGGCTTCCGGCCATCTGATCGACTCCCCTGCCCCCGCCTGGCATTTGGCCGGCCGATGGCTCGCTCGCCGACGGGAGACGGAGAGTAGATGGGGATGGATGGGGAGCGTGACAAGGGGGCGCCCGTTCAGGACGACGCGAAGCGTCGGCCCCTCGATCTTCGAGTGAGGAGGGGCGTGCGGGAGGTCGAGAGACATACCCCGCGTGGGGCGAGCGACGATCGGGGAAACGAGCGAAAGACGACGAAAAGGGCCGAGATGCATCTCGACCCACCAGAGGTCGGCCCCTCGCCTCTTTTTCGGGCTCAGGTTTCTTCGGGCTCGGAAGCGGAGGCGCTGATGAGGCTGAGGTTCCCCCGCTTCGGCAGCACCACGTCGCCTTCGAGTGGGGGATCCTCACACTGCGCAGGAACGACGATGCGGACGCGGCTGGTTCCCTCACCCCGCCAGCCGCCGCTCACGACGGCTTTCCCTTCCCGCCATCTGGTCAGGAGAAGCTCGGAGTTCATCCCGTTCGCCCCCTGGATGTCCTCCATGGGGTCCCACGCATGGCGAACCTCGCCCACGTGCTGCTCGATTCCCTCGATGGATTCGAAGATGTCCACAGGGAAGCACGAACCGTCTTCACGATCGGAGAAATACACCTTGAGACCCGCCTCGAGCGTCTGCAGCGCGAGAGGGATTCGAACGCAGTCCCCATCGATCGTCCCGGCCACGTCGCGCCAGAGGAAGAAGCGATCGCTGACCGCCTCGAACGAGGCTCCCGGCGCGTCGACCCCGAGGGGAGAGTCCTCGCAGCCGAAGATCTCTTCCTCGCGCTCGATGCGAACCTTCTTACCGGCGGCGGTGATCTCGATCGGTCCGTAGAGATCGAGATGATCGATTTCGAAAACGAGGCGGAAGGGCTTTTCCTCGACGTCGTTTCCACCGCCGTCTCCCTTCCCGTCCCTGCTCTCGTCGTCACCACAGCCCGCAAGGAACAAGGCCAGCGACAGACACGCCAGACATCTCGCCGTTCGTTGCAGCACACCACACCTCCCGTGTATGGATGCGTGCGAACACACGCACGGTCCGTGATCGGCTCGGAAACCACGGGATTGTCGGCCGCAGACGTCCGCCGGATCAAGACGGGACGGCTCTGTTCTTGGTTCGATTTCGGGAACTGTTCAAACAGCGACTCGAATTGCGCCTGATCGCTCGCGACGGTCGACCGCCTCTCACGTCCAGGGAGGCGCGTCGCTCGCGGGGAAGGAGCCGCGGCTCGCGCGCTCCACCTCGTCGCTCGGCACGGCCGCCCGCGCGCGCTCGCGGGCCTTGCCACTGTCGGCGGAGGCGCGGGCGAAGACCTCGATCGACGCCTGGATGAAGGCGGGGAGGTCCGCCGGCTTGCGGCTGCTGACCAGATGGCGGTCGATGCAGACCTCTTCGTCCCCCCAGACGCCGCCGGCATTGCGGATGTCGGTGGCGAGCGCCGGATGGGAGGTGAGCGTCCGCCCAGGGACGACCCTGGCCTCGACGAGGATCCAAGGGCCGTGGCAGATGACCGCCACCGGCTTGTCGGCATCGAAGAAGGCGCGGACGAAATCCACCGCCTCCTTGCTCGTCCGCAGCGCATCGGCGTTGAAGACGCCGC
Source organism: Ferdinandcohnia sp. (assembly GCA_035306165.1). GTDB lineage: Bacteria > Myxococcota > Myxococcia > Myxococcales > Vulgatibacteraceae > ZC4RG40. Next base: position 2,336 of record DATGOH010000099.1, on the reverse strand, counting down.
CCGGGAGGAAGAGAGCGTCGAAATCGTCGGGATCCGCGTCGTCGACCGTGAGATCCACGTCGAAGGCATCCGCCTTGTCCATGTGGTGCATGGCGCGGATGCGATCCTTCTTGTCCGAGACGAGAAGGACCGTCGCCCCCTCCTTCTCGTAGGCCTGCCACGGCTTGCGCAGCTCGACCTGCTCCACGCCGTCGGTCGCCACGCAGGCGATCCGCAATCCCTGCAGCGTACCCGCCATCTCGTCCTCCCTCGCCGGCGCGATCCGCGTGCCCGCCGCGTCGGCCGACCAACGCCCAGATCCTCGATGGTCGCGCTCCCGCTCCCCGAAACCGCATGGCGGCAGGGGCGGGGACCGCATGCCCGCCGGCGCCCAGGGCGCGGGGCGCCGGCGGGAAGGCGGGGCATCAGAGCTCGGTCTTCTTGCCCGCCTGGATCAGCTCACGGACGCGCTGGCCGCCCTTCTTGCCGATCTCGGAGAAGAACTCCGGTCCCCTCTGCTGCAGGACCGTCTCCCCCCCCTTGCGGCCGGCCTCCTGCACCGACATCGCGCCCTTGTTCTCTTTTCCTTCTTGCCTTCGCGTTGCCATGATGCTCCTCCAACGTGGGGGTTCTCCCCCCAAATTGGTCACGGAGGAGCGCACGCGCACCTGCGGACGGGACACCGGGCAGCCATCCAGGAGGCAACCCCTTGCGAGTCTTTGCGATCGGCGATCTCCACCTTCCTTCGGCGCGGAACAAGGACATGGACCGCTTCGGTTGGAACGGCCATCCCGCGCCGCTGGCCCGGGCTTGGGACGACATGGTCGGGCCCGACGATCTCGTGCTCCTCGTCGGCGATCTCTCCTGGGCCACGCGTCAGGCGGAGGCCCTGGACGATCTGCGTTGGATCGACGAGCGACCGGGCAAGAAGGTGCTGCTCAAGGGCAACCACGACTACTGGTGGCCGAGCAGCCGCAAGAAGCTCGAGGAGCTTCTCGCCCCCTACCCCTCGATCGTCGGCTTCCTCCACAACGGCAGCGCATTCCGCCACGGTCCCTACGTCTTCGCCGGCGTCCGCGGCTGGACGGCGCCCGAGGCGCCGGGACTGCCCGGCGAGGATCCCGAGATGCGCATGGAGGACCCGCGCCCGGATCTCGTGGAGCGCGACGCGGGGCGCCTCGAGCGCAGCGTGGAGGAGGCGGAGCGGCTCGCGGACCCCGCGTCGATCCGGATCGCCTGCATGCACTTCCCACCGGTCTATGCCGGACCGAAGACCACGCGCTTCACGCCGATCGTCGAGCGGTTCGCCCCCGTGATCTGCGTCTACGGGCACCTGCACGGCCCGGGCATCCCGGCCGGCTTCGTGGGTGAGCTGCGCGGCGTGCGCTACCGGCTCGTCTCCTGCGACGCCGCCGACTTCCGTCCCGTGCTCGTCCACGAAGGTCCGTCGCCGGAAAGCACCTGAAGGGCGAGCGCGGGCACGTCGGTGATGATCCCATCCACACCCGCGTCCGCGAGCCGGCGCATTTCGTCGGCGTCGTTGCTCACCCAGGGGTTCACGCACAATCCGAGTCGCTGCCACCGCTCGACCCGCGACTTTCGCACCGCCTCGACCGGCGGGTGCACCGCAGCCGAGGCGGCGGTGCGCAACCAGAAGCCGTGCCAGAGGGCGTTGAAGCCGTCGGGCTCGAAGACGTAGGCGGTGGCGAGTTCGGGCGCGAGGCGACGGCAGGTGAGGATGGCCAGGGGATGGAAGGAGCTGACGAGGACGCGGTCGGCCCGCTCCGTCCGGCGCAGCCACGCCACCATCGCGCGGGCGAGCGGCTCCGCCTGCTCGTGGCGGTCCACCTTCAGCTCCACGTTCCACAGCATCTGCGGCGAGACCGCGGCCATCGCTTCGTCGAGGGTGGGGATCCGCCCTTCGTGCCCCGTGGCCGGATCGCGCAGCGCGACGCTTGCGAGATCCTCGTAGCGCAGGTCGCGCACGGCGACGGGCAGGCCGGCGAGGCGAGCCAGCCGCTCGTCGTGGAAGACGACGAGCTCGCCGCTCTTGCAAAGGCGCACGTCGCACTCGATGCCGTCCGCGCCCTGCCGCTCGGCCTGCTCGAAGGCGGCGAGCGTGTTCTCCAGCGCGTCGCGGCTCGCACCGCGATGCGCCCAGACGAGCGGACGCTCCTTCCGCCGAAAAGGGCTTCCGTGGTACCTTGCGAGCCCCATGCCTCGCCCCGATCTCACCGACATCGCCGTCATCCTCGCCGTGGTCCTCCTCGTCTTCGGCGCCAGCAAGTTCCCCGCCCTCGGCGAGGCCCTGGGGCGACGTCTCGCGCGCCGCGGCAGGTCCGATTGACAAGGTCGGG
>DATGOH010000098.1:0-8014 GCA_035306165.1 Ferdinandcohnia sp. | reverse complement strand
GCCCGGGCGGGCGGGGCGTCGGTGGACGCCGCAGCGGTCCGGTCCTGTCCCAGCTCGGCGCGTTCCACCGCGGATCGGCCGATCCGCACCCCCAGGTCGCGGGCGAGGGCCTCCACCCTCGCCAAGAAGTCCTTGGTCATCGTCCCCCCTCAGTACTCGGGCTTCGTCTTCCTCGTCAGGATGGGTACCTGCTCCCAAAGCGCCGGGAAGAAGCTCTCGTCCACTCCGTAGCGGAGCTGGGAGGCGGGAACGCCCTTGAGGCTCTTCACCTCCAGCCCGATGATCCGCTTGACCATCTCGTAGTGGGCGAAGCGCCAGGTCTGGAAGCCTTCGTCGAAGGCCATCATGGCCTGGATGACCATCCAGAGATCCCAGTTCTTCCGCGGCTCGGCGAAGATCTCCTCCAGGGTCAGCCCGCTCCGCCGCAGCGCCGCCTCGAAGCGGGGCCAGAGCTGGGGCGCCGTGCGCAGCATGGCGTTGAAGCCCGGCGACTCCTGGCCGCTGCCCTGCCCGAGGCCCAGGCGGATCACGTGGTAGTCCGCCGGCGCCATCGTCTCGACGATCTCCAGGCTCTGCGCCAGGAGCTGTTCGATGAGCACGGCGCGCCGCAGATGGTGCGCAGCCTGCCCCAGCTCCCCGGCGTCGAGCAGCTCCCCGGCCCGGACCACCTCGTCGAGGGTCACCTTCAGCCACAGCTCCATGGCCTGGTGAACGACCTGGAAGAGGAGCTCGTCGCGATTGACCCGCTCCTCGGGCGTCTTCTGGAGGGAGAGCAGTTCCTCGGTCCGAATGTAGCGCTCGTAGTCGCTCAGTCGCTTCGCTTCAGTCGCCATGGGACACCTTGCAACGAGGCCGGAACGTAGCAGGGGAAACCTCTCCCTCCAACCCCAAAAGCTGCGGCGTCGGGCGTGGGGATGCGAGCGGCGAGCCGTGCCGGGCAGCCGGAGGGGGTTAACGCCGGAGGAGGACGTAGACGGCGCCGGCGCCGCCGTCGTGCGGGCGCGCCGTGGCGAAGGCGAGCACCTGGCCCGAGAGCCGCCCGCGGGTGAGCCACTGCTGCACGCCCTCCTTGAGCACCGGGATCTGGTCCTTGGAGTGCAATCCCCGGCCGTGGATGACGAGCACGCAGCGCTTGCCCTCCCCGCGGCTCTTCTCCACGAAACGGATCAGCGCCTCGCGCGCCTCGGTGCGGGTGAGCCCGTGCAAGTCCAGGATGCCTTGGATGGCGTACTCGCCCGCGCGCAGCCGCCGGAGGATGCGGCGGTCGAGGCTGGCCACCGCCCCCTCGATGAATTCGTCGGAGTCGGCGATGTCGAAGGGCGCGTTCCCCGCAACGAGTTCGCAGAGCTCGGCGAGCGCCTCTTCCTCCTCGTCGAGGATCCGCGGGACGACGGCGGGGCGCTTCGGACCGGCGGCGACGCGGTCGGGGCCGCGGCGCAAGGGCTTCACGTCGCCCACCGCGCGCAGGAAGAGGTGCGCCTCGTCGTCCGGTGGCGGCTTTGGCGCGGGCGCTGCGGCCGGGGGTGGTGCAGGCGGGGTGCGCGCGGGCGCCTCGGGGAGGCGGAGGTGACGGAAGGGGTTGTTGAAGGGCTCCTTCTTGGCCATGGCGCCCCCCTCACGCCGACCGCGCGTAGACCGTGGGATCGGGAACTCCCGCCTCCTCGAAGCCCCGGCGCCGCAGCTGGCAGGCGTCGCAGCGGCCGCACGCGGCCTCGCCCACCGGATCGTAGCAGGACTGGGTCATGGCGTAATCCACGCCCAGGCGAAGGCCCCAGCGGATGATCTCCGCCTTGCGCAGCCGCAGCAGGGGCGCCTCGATGCGGGGGGCCTTCCCCTCGAGGCCGGCCGCCGTGGCCACGCGGGCGAGCGCGGCGAAGGCTTCGAGGAATTCCGGGCGGCAATCGGGGTAGCCGCTCGAGTCCGGGGTGTTCACGCCGACGTAGATCGCCTCCGCGCCGAGCGCCTCGGCGAGGGCGAGCGCCACCGAGAGGAAGATCGTGTTGCGGGCGGGCACGTAGGTGATCGGCGGCGCTCCGCCGACCTCCTCGGGCGGGCGGTCCTTCGGAACCTCCAGCGCCGGATCGGTGAGGGCGCTGCCGCCGATGGCGTCGAGGCCGAGCCGTACCACCCGGTGCGAGGCGGCGCCCAGCGCTCGGGCGAGGCGCGCCGCGCGGTCGAGTTCCCGCCGCTGCCTCTGCCCGTAGTCGAACGAGAGGGCGTGGCACTCGTAGCCGGCGTCGCGGGCGATGGCCAGGCAGGTGGCGGAATCCAGTCCGCCGGACAGCAGGATGACGGCTCGTCGCATCAGCGCTTCTCACCCTCGAGGCGGTAGAGGAGGCGGCACGCGCCCGCGAAGGCATCCGTCTGCGTCCGGCCGGCGCAGGTGCACACCTCGTCGCCCTTCGGTTCGAACCGAAGCAGTTCCTCGAGTGTTCCCCGGATGCAGGCGCAGTTGTGCCAGACCAGGCTGCCGTCGTCGAGCATCTCCGGGCAGGGCAGGTCCTCGGCGAGCGCGACGAAATCGGAGGGGCAGTCGGAGAGGATCTCCGCTTCGATGGTCTCCACGACTTCGAAGGCGCAAGGTTGGCGGCGCGCCACGGTGCAGGCGTCGAAGGTGCGGGGGATCCCGCCCCCCTGCGCGGGTGTCTTCACGGTGAAGCGGGCGCCGTCGATCGTCCCCGTCTGCTCCGTGGATCCCGCGCGAAGCCAGAGTTTGCCGGTGGCGGGATCGTGGGAGAGGATCGCCGAGAAGCGAAAGGAGGCGGGGATGCCGGGCACGTCCTCGAGCAGACACTCCCCGGCGGGTTCCAAGGTGGCCACGAAGTCGAAGGTGCCGATGACGTCCCCCGGGGGCGGATCCTCGGCGTCACAGGCGAGCAGGAGGGCGGCGAGGATGGCGATCCGGCGCATGGTGGGCATTCTACCAGCCGCGCCCGGTCGGCGCGGCCCGATGGGCGGGGCGATCCGATGCGCCTGAATCTCTGGGGCGAGGTGCGGTGGTTCGCGCGGGCCTTCGCCCGCAAGTTCTCGGCCGACTCCACGATGGATTCGGCGGCATCCCTCGCCTTTTTCGCGATCCTCGCCTTCTTCCCCTTCCTCATCGGGATGGTCAGCCTCGCCAGCCTGCTGATGAATCCGCGGACCGTCGAGGTGCTCCTCGCGGACCTCGCGGAGATCGCCCCGCCGGACGTGACCCGGCTGGTGGGCGAGCAGCTCCGGGGGCTGGTGCGCGCCGGGAGCTCGGGGATCCTCACCCTGAGCTCCTTCGGCGCCTACTGGGCCGCCTCGGGGGGGATGAGCGCGCTGATGCGCGCCCTCAACCGCGTCAACGAGGTGCGCGAGACGCGGCCGCTGTGGAAGTCGAAAGGGATCTCGCTTCTGACCACCCTGGTGGCCGTCTTCTTCCTGCTCACCGCGGCGATCATCGCGGTGGCCACCCCCGCGGTGGCGCGGGTCGTCGGCGGCCCGCTGGGAACCGTCATCGCGTGGATGCGCCTGCCCATCGCGGGCTTTCTCGCCGTCTTCGCCTGGGAGACGCTCTACCACGTCCTTCCCAACGTCCGTCGGCCATGGCGGCCGGTGAGCGTGGGTTCGATCGTGGCGGTGATCTTCTGGCTGCTCGCCTCGTGGGGCTTTTCCGCCTACGTGTCCAACTTCGGGCGCTACGACGTCACCTACGGCGCCCTCGGGGCCTTCGTGGTGCTCATCCTCTGGTTGCTCATCTCGGCGCTGGTCGTGATCGTCGGCGCGCAGATCAACTTCCTGCTCGAACGGCGCGCCGCCGAGAGGCGCGGGGATCGAGCCGGTCGCGAAGACCGTCCCCCAGCAGGTTGAAGCCGAGGACGGCGACGGCGATCGCCAGGCCGGGAAAGAGCGCCACGTGCGGCGCCACGAGCAGATACTGCGTGCCCTGATCGACGAGCGCGCCCCAGGAGGGCGTGCCCGGCGGCACGCCGAGGCCGAGGAAGGAGAGCGAGGCCTCGGCGAGCATCGCGCCGGGGATGCCGAAGGTCGCCTGCACCACCACCGGGCCGAGGAGGTTGGGCAAGAGGTGCCCGAAGAGGATGCGCCGGTCGGTGGCGCCCAAAGCCCGCGCGGCGAGCACGAACTCGCGCTCGCGCAAGGAGAGCACCTGCGCGCGGGCGAGGCGCGCGTACCCCGTCCACGAGGTGGCGCAGAGCGCGAGGATCACGTTGCCGAGCGAGGGGCCGAGCACCGCCGTGATGAAGATGGCCAGCAGGATGCCGGGGAAGGCGAGGAGCACGTCGACCACGCGCATCAGGATCTCGTCGGCGACGCCGCCGACCCAGGCGGCCCACGCCCCGAGCAGGGTGCCGACGACCGCCGCGATCAGCGTGGCGAAGACGCCGACGAAGAGCGAGATCCGCGCGCCGTAGAGGACGTGGGCCAAGACGTCCACGCCGTTCTCCGCGGTGCCGAGCGGATGCGTCCCACTCGGTCCGAGCAGCTCGCTCTCGAGCGCGATCGCCCGCGGATCGTGGGGGCTGAGCCAAGGCGCGAAGATCGCCACGAGGACGAGGACGATCACGATGCCCAGGCCGATCCGCGGACCGAGCCCCTCGACCAAGGGGCGGCGCCGCGGGAACGCGGGCGCCTCGTCGGGAAGGGGAAGGGGGAGTTCCGCGCTCACGATCGCTCTCTCACCCGCGGGTCGACCGCCTGGTAGGCGAGGTCGGTGAGGAGGTTGATGACGAGATAGCCGAAGGTGAAGGCGAGCACGCAGGCGCGGACCATGTTGTAGTCGCGCCGGTCGATCGCCTGCAGTAGAAGGCTTCCCATTCCCGGGTAGTTGAAGACCTTTTCGGTCACCACCGCGCCGCCGAGGAGTGCCCCGAGCTGCAGGCCCACCACGGTGAGCACCGGCAACAAGGCGTTGGGGAAGGCGTGCAAGAAGAGCACGCGCGCCGGCGACAGGCCCTTGGCGCGCGCGGTGCGCACGAAGTCCTCGCCCAGCGTGTCCAGCAGCGAGGCGCGGACCATGCGCGCCAGGAAGGCGGCGAGTGCCAGGCCCAAGGTGATCGTGGGCAGGACCAGCCCGCGTGCGGAATCGAGCCCGGAGACCGGCAGCCAGTCGAGGCGGATCGCGAAGAGGACGATGAGCAAGGGGCCGATCCAGATCCGCGGCAGCGCGGCGCCGAGCACGGCGAAGCCGCTCGCCGCCGCGTCGATCCTCCCACCGGGCCGCAGGGCGGCGGCCATCCCCAGCGGGAGAGCGAGGGCGAGGGCGAAGAGGAGGGAGGTGAACGCGAGCAGCGCCGTGCGGGGGAAAGCGTCGGCGATGCGGTCGAAGACGCGGTCCTGGAAGGGGGGAACCGACGAGCGCAGCTCCAGCGTCGCCGCGTCGCGGACGAAAAAGGTCAGCCGCAGAAGGAGCGGCTCGTCGAGATGGAGGGCCTTTCGCAGCGCCGCGCGATCCGCCTCCATCGCCTGCTCCCCGAGGATGGCGTCCACCGGATCGCCGGGGACGAGGTCGAGGAAGAGCGAGACGAGCACGAGCGCGCCGGCCGCGGCGAGCAGGGTGCCCACGAGCTTCTGCACGACCCGGCTCATGGGTTCCACCTCGCCTCGACCAGGCTGCGCAGGCTTCCCTGCGGATCCACGCGGACGCCCTCGACCGCGCGGTGGATCACGCCGATGGATTCCTCGTGGAGCAGGGGCAGGGTCGGTAGATCGCGCGCGACGATCCGCTGGGCCTCCTGGTAGAGCGCGCGCCGCTCGCCGACGTCGCTGCGGCGGCGGGCCTCGAGGAGGATGCGGTCGAGTTCGGCGTTGCGATACCGCCCGCGGTTTCCCCCGCCCCAGCCGTTCTCCTCGGTGGGGATGGAGGCGGAGTGGTAGGCGAGGCGGAGGATGTCCGGATCGATCACCGGCGTCCACTTGAGCGTGGCGACCTGGAAGTTTCCGCGCCGCAGATCCCCCATCAGCGTGCCCCACTCGAGCGACTGCACCGAAAGCTCGATCCCCGCCTCGGCGAGCTGGGCCTGCAGCGCCAGGGCCACCGAGCGCCGGAAGCGGTCGGTGGAGGTCTTCAGCGTCAGGCGCAGGGGGCCGCCGTCGGGGAGGACTTGGCGCAGGCGGGCGCGCGCGCCTTCGAGATCCCGCGACCAGATCGGGAGGTCCGGCGCGTGGGCCCAGTGCCCCTCGCGCAAGAGCGAGTGCGCGACCGTGGCCGCACCCTTGAACTTGTGGCGAGCGAGGGCTTCGCGATCCAGCGCCAGCGCGATCGCCTCCCGCACCTCGCGCCGGGCGAGCACGGGATCATCGAAGTTGAACATCAGATAGGAGACGCCCGCTCCCGGAGCGACCACCACCTCGAGGTGGTCGAGGCCGCGAAGCCCCGGAAGGAGCGCGGGCGTCACCGCGCCGAGCAGGACCTGCACCCGCCCTTTGCGCAGCTCGAGCAGGCGCGTCGTCTCGTCGCGGACGGTGCGGATCGCCAGCGCGTGTGCGGGCGGCCCGCCGTGGTAGCGCGGGTTCGGCGCGAGGAGGATCTCGCCCTCGCCGTCCCAGTCTTCCACCACGTAGGGCCCGGCCCCCACGGGGCGCAGGCGCGCCTCGTCGCGCAGCGCGGGATCGACGAGGCGCTCGGGCAGGATCCCCAGGCCGGCGTCCACCGGGAAGGCGCCGAAGGGTTCGCGCAGGTGGAAGATCACCGTGCGGTCGTCGGGGGCTTCCACGTCCCGGATGTAGCCCAGCCCGCCCCGGTGGGGCGATCCGAGCGCCGGATCCAGCACCGAGAGGAAAGTCGCGCGCACGTCGCGTGCCCGCAAAGGCGAGCCGTCGGAAAAGAAGAGGCCCTCCCGGAGTTGAAAGGCCCAGGTTCGATCGTCGAGCGGTTCGAACGTGGCGGCGAGGTCGCCCACGGCCCGCCCGCTCTCGTCGATGCGGGTCAACCCCGGCGTGACGAGCTGGGCCACCCGCATCGCGTTGTGCGAGAGGGCCATCCGCCGGTCGAGCGTCTCGGGCGTCGATTCGATCGCCACCGTGATCCGGTCGACGCCCTCCGCCCGCGAGCACGCGGCGAGAAGGAGGAAAAGAATGAGAAGGCGCGGGAGCATCGAAGGCAGCGATGGTACCGGCGCGCGGTCCGGCGGCCAACCTTCGAGCGGGCGGGCGGTGCGCGGCAACGCACGCGCGTCGTGCGAAGGCCCGATCGAGTCGTCTTCCGCGGGGCGCGTGCGCGCCACGAGCACCTGGTCGGAACGTTGCTCTTCGACCGATCGTCCCCCTACAATCGATCGCGCCTCGTGTTCGTCACGAGGCCCTTCGAGGACATCCCCCGTGCGCGTCCGTCTTCTCCGTTTAGGTCTGCTCCTGGTCCTTTGCGCATGTCTCTGGACCGTACCGGCGATCGCGGTCGGGGCCGGCGAGGAGGAGCTTCCCGACGCGATCGCCACGATCCTTCGGACCAGCCCCCTGGGCGGTGCCCGCGCCGGCGTGATCGTCTCGGACCTGGAAACCGGCGCGGTCGTCTACGACAAGAACGCGGACGAGCTGCTCAACCCCGCCTCGAACGTGAAGATCCTGACCGCGGCGGCGGCGCTCCATCGCCTCGGTCCGGACTACCGCTTCCCCACCGACATCGTCTTCGGCGGGCCTTCGAAGAACGGCGTGCTCGAAGGAAATCTCTACCTCCGCGGCAAGGGGGATCCCTCGCTCACCACCGAGCGCCTCTTCCGGATCGCGCGCCATCTCCGCCACCTGGGGCTGCGCGAAGTGCAGGGCAACCTCGTCGCCGACGACACCTACTTCGACGACCAGTACGAGGGCCCCGGCTGGGAGCAGGACGATTCCGATCGGCCCTACATGGCGGGGGTCGCCGCGCTCTCGCTCAACCTCAACGCGGTCGAGATCCTCGTCTTCCCCGGCGAGAAGGCGGGGGACAAGGCGCGCGTGGAGGTGGAGCCGGCGTCCGACTACATCGTGGTGGACAACCAGGCCGTGACCTCGGGGCGGCGCAGCCGCGCGCGGATCCAGGTTTCCTCCGAGCCTT
>DATGOH010000097.1:0-15627 GCA_035306165.1 Ferdinandcohnia sp. | reverse complement strand
CGGGAGGTGCTCGATGTGTAGACGCATGTGGTTCTTCGCCTCGCTCTTGGCCCTCGCCCTCGCCGTCGGAGCTTGCGCCGCCGATCCCGACGAGCCGAGCGGAACCGGTGGAAGCGGCGCCACCGGCGGAACCGGAGGAACCGGCGGAACGGGCGGTGACGGCGGCCAGGGCGGCAGCGGCGGCACGGGTGGCGAAGGAGGCACCGGCGGCGAGGGAGGAACCGGCGGCGTCGGCGGCTCCGGGGGCACGGGCGGAGAAGGCGGGACCGGCGGTGAGGGCGGCTCCGGTGGCACGGGTGGCGAGGAACCGGCCCCGGAGATCACCTTCATCTACCTCCTTCCCCAGGGAGATTGCGGAAAGCACTGCACCAACCTCTTCCCGGGCGAGAGCCTCCGCTTCATCGCCGTGGGCCAGGACGAGGAGCTCGACAACTACCCCGACCTCCCCGTGACCTGGTCGTCGAGCGATCCCGGGATCGTGAGCATCGACGAGAACGGCGTGGCCACCGCCCACGTCGAGGGCCAAGCCGAGATCGTCGCCCAGTACGGAGAACTCCAAGGCTCGTTCCCCATCGAGGTCGGGAAGAAGGAGGTGGGGCGCATCGACCTCTCCACGGACAATGCGGACAGCATCGCGCTGGTCGAAGGGAAGACCGCCGTCGTCGTCGCCATCGCCTACAGCGGTGGCGGCTTCCTCTCCTTCCCGGTGCGCGCGGAGGTCGACTTCACGGTCGCCGATCCCTCGGTGGTGACCATCGAGGAAGAGTTTTTGGTCGATGGCGATCCGGCCGTGGTGATCCGGGCGCTGACCGTGGGCTCGACGGATCTCGTCGTCACGAGCCCCCAAGCGCCCGATGGCTACGAGCGCCGGCTGCAGATCGACGTGCTCTCGTCCGTGATCCCCGCAGCGCAGTGGAAGACGGATGCCCTCAGCGTCGGTGACCTGACCAGCTGCGCGCTCGAGGACGGGCAGGCGTACTGCTGGGGCGACGGGAATTTCGGCGGCCTGGGCAACGGCAACGACGAACAGGCGGCAACCCCCGTTCCCGTGACCGGCGGTCACGTCTTCGTGGAGGTCCAGGCGGGAAGCTCGCACGTCTGCGCGCGGGACGACCAGGACAAGATCTGGTGCTGGGGTTCCAACAGCTCCGGGGTTCTGGGCGCGCCGGACGACGTCTTCCACTCCAACGTTCCCCTCGAGATCCCATCGGCGCCCGCCTTCGTGACGATCCGCAGCGGCGGATCCCACAGCTGCGGCCTGGACGACGCGGGCGAAGTCTGGTGCTGGGGCATGGGCAAGGCCGCGCTCGGATTGGGCCCCGGAACCCCTTGGGAGAATCCGACGCCGCAGAAGGTCTCCATCCCCACCGAAATCCAAGCGATCTCCGCGTTCTCCGCGCACGTCTGCGCGCTCGACGTCGAGGGCGCGGTGTGGTGCTGGGGCCAGGGCGAGAGCGGTCAGCTCGGCCTGGAGCCGGGATTGCCGCCCTGATCGAGGGCGTCGTGCGCGAAAACCAGGGTCGCAACCGCGAGGCCCACGAGCTCTTCTCGCGCGCGCTGGAGATCTTTCGCGCGCTCGGCCACCTCCGCTACCAGGGGGTGACGTTGCTCAACATCGGCGCCGTCGCCTCGCACCTGGGCCGGTTCGACGAGGCCCGCAGGCGCCTGGTCGAATCGCGGCGGATCTTCCGGCTCCTCGAGAATCCGGCCTCCGAGGCCAACGTCCTGCTCAACCTCGGCGGCGTCTCGCTCGCCGAAGGCAAGCTCGACGAGGCCGCGAGCTGGTTGAAGAAGGCCCTCGCCCTCGAACGCCAGCTCGGCAACCCCAGGGTGCGCGGCCTCGCCTTGGCGGGCCTGGCGCACGTGGCGCTCGAATCCCACTCCCCCCAACGCGCCGCCACGCTGCTCGACGAAGCCCTCGCGCTGCTCCGCCCGATGAAGGAGTGGCGGTACGTCTCCATCTATCTCCCCTTCCACGCGCTCTGCATCGGCCGGCTGGGACGGCTCGAGGAAGCGTGGCGCGTGATGCGACAGGCCCGCTCCGACTTCGAGCGGGTCGGGGACGAGGCGAGCCTGCGGACCGTCGCGCTGCTCGAAGACCTCCTGCGCCTGGAGGAGACGGTCTCGCGCGAAGGCCTCGAGGCCGCCCGGCGCATCGCGCACGAGATCGAGGCCGCCCTCGCGGAACCGGTGCAGGGGCCCAGCACGGAGGAGACCTTCATCGGGCGCCGCCTGGCGCGCAAGGAACTCGAGCGGCTCGCCCCGCACACCGCGACCGCCGTGCTCCGCGTGGGCCCGGAGGCCGCGTGGTTCGAATGCGCCGGCTCGCGCGTGGATCTCCGCCGCCGCAGCGCCGTGCGCCGGATGTTCCGCGCGCTCGTCGAAAAGCGGCTTCGGGCACCCGGCGCGGGCCTGCCCGCCGAGGCCCTGGTGGAGGTGGGCTGGCCCGGCGAGCGCATCCTCCCGGACGCCGCCGCCACCCGCGTCTACAGCGGCATCCGCACCCTCCGCTCCCTCGGCCTGGAGGGGATCCTCCTGCGCCACGCCGAAGGCTACCTCCTCGACCCCGACGTGGCGGTCGAGTGGACCGAGGAGAAGGCGGCGAGCCGGGCCTGATCCGCCGCGGTCGAGGCGTCGCGCGAAAAACGAATCGGCCCCACCCCGTGCGCGGGGATGGGGCCGATTGCGTGCGCGGCGACGCGCCTCAGCCCTTCGCGGCGGCGAGCGCCTTCTGCAGCTCCGGGGCGAGCTGGAAGAGATCGCCCACCAGACCGTAGTCGGCGATCTGGAAGATGGGGGCGTCGGGATCCTTGTTGATCGCCACGATCACCTTGGAGCCCTTCATGCCCGCCACGTGCTGGATGGCGCCGGAGATGCCGAGCGCGATGTAGAGCTCGGGCGCCACGGTCTTGCCGGTCTGGCCCACCTGCAGATCGTTGGGCATCCAGCCCGCGTCGACCACGGCGCGCGTCGCGCCCACGGCGGCGCCGAGCTCGTCGGCGAGCGCCTCGACCGGGCTGAAGTCGCCCTTGGTCCCGCGCCCGCCGGAGACGACGATCCGCGCCTCGGTGAGCTCGGGACGGGCGCTCTTGACCTGGCGGAACTCGACGAACTGCGTGCGCGGCGTGCCGAGGTCGGGCAGATCGAGGGCGCGCACCGGCGCCTCCGCGCCCGCCTGGGCCTGCGGGAACTCGGTGGGGCGAACGGTGAGCACCTTCACCGGCGTGGTGACCTCCACCTCGGCGATCACCGAACCCGCCCACATCGGCCGGCGGAAGGTCAGCTCCGCGCCCTCGCCGCCGAAGCCGATCACGTCCGAGGCCATGCCGGCCTCGAGGCGCACGGCCACGCGCGGGAGGACGTCTTTGGCCTGCGAGCCCGCGGGCGCCACCACGTAGGTGGCGGAGACCTCGCGCGCCGCCTTCTCGATCACCTTCGACCAGGTCTCCGCCAGGGCGTGCTCGACGCGGGCGTCGTCGGCCACGAGCACCTCGTCGGCGCCATGGCGTGCGAGATCCTTGGCGATCTCGCCCACGCCGCTTCCCACCACCAGGCCGTAGACCTTCCCGCCGGTGCGGGCGGCGATCTGCCGGGCGGCCTCGAGGGCGTGCAAGGAGGACTTCTTGAGCGACTGATTCAGATGCTCGGCAACGACGAGAACGTTCGACATGGGATGTCCTCCTTCCTTCAGATGACCTTCGCCTCGTTGCGGAGCTTCTCCACCAGGGTGGCGACGTCCGGAACGATGATGCCCGCCTTGCGCTCCGGCGGGGACGAGAGCTTGCGCACCTTGACCTTGGGCGCGGTGTCCACGCCGAGGTCGGCCGGGGTGAGCTCCTCCACCGGCTTCTTCTTCGCCTTCATGATCCCGGGGAGCGAGGCGTAGCGCGGCAGGTTGAGACGCAGCTCGGTGCTCACCACCGCGGGGAGCTGCACGTCCACCACCTCGAGGCCGCCGTCGATCTCGCGGATGACGCGGACCTTGCCGTCCGCCACCTGCAGGCCCGGCTTCTTCGCCTTCTCCTCGTCGGATTCGAGGCTCTCGAACTTGGCGGCGAAGGTGGCCTGCCCCCAGCCGAGGTACTCGGCGAGGAGCTGTGCGGTCTGCGCCTGGTCGCTGTCGACCGCCTGCCGACCGAGGATGACGAGGTCGGGGTTCTCCCGCTCGACGATCTTGGCGAGGATCCGCGCCGCGGCGTCCGAATCCACGCGGTCGGCCGTCTTCACGAGGATGCCCCGATCCGCGCCCATCGCCATGGCGTGGCGCATCTCGGTGACGCTCTCCTCGGTCCCGATGGAGACGACCACCACCTCGCCCTGGCCCTGCGCTTCCTTGATCCGGAGGGCCTCCTCGACCGCGATCTCGTCGTAGGGGTTGGGCTTGTAGTTGATCCCGTCGAGGACGATCCAGCTCCCGTCGGAGTTGACCTTGATCTTCTGGTCCGGGTCTTCGACCCGCTTGACGCCGCAAAGAATCTTCACGTTTTCCTCCGTCGCCCCGAAGGCGATCCGGCCCAAGAGATAGACGCCTCGGGCCCCGTCTTCAACTGCCAGGGGCGCGCCGTTGCCGAATTCCGGACGCGCCCGACGTCTTCACTTCAACAGCTCGCGCGCGATGACGAGCCGCTGGACCTGCGAGGTGCCCTCGTAGATCTGGATGAGCTTCGCGTCGCGGAAGAGCTTCTCGACGGGGTACTCCTTCGAGTAGCCGTAGCCGCCGAAGATCTGCACCGCGTCGGTGCACACCTTCATCGCCGTATCCGCCGCGAAGCGCTTGGCATACGACGACTGGAGCGTGCTCTTCTTGCCCTGGTCGACCAGCCAGGCCGCCTCGAGGGTCAGAAGCCGCGCGGCGTGCAGCTCCGTCGCCATGTCCGCGAGCATGAATTGAATCGCCTGGAAGTTGGCGATGGGCTGGCCGAACTGCTTGCGCTCCTTGGCGTAGGCGATGGCGTGCTCCATGGCCGCGCGCCCCACGCCCACGGCGAACATGGCGGTCATCGGGCGCGAAAAGTCCAGGGTGGCCATGGCGATCCGCCAGCCGTCGCCCTCCTCGCCGATGCGGTTCTCCACCGGCACGCGGACGTTCTCGAAGGTCAGCGCCACGGTGTTGGAGGCGCGCTGTCCGAGCTTGTCCTCGGGCGCGCCGATGCCGAGCCCCTCGGGGCGCCCCTCCACCACGAAGCAGGTGATGCCCTTGTGGCCCTTCGCCTTGTCCACCGTGGCGAAGACCGTGTACTGGTCCGCCACGCCGCCGTTGGTGATCCACATCTTCGAGCCGTTGAGCACGTAGTGATCGCCGTCGCGCACGGCCGTGGTGGACAGGCCCGCCGCGTCGGAACCGGCCCCCGGCTCGGTGAGGCAGAAGGAGGCGAAGCGCAGCTTCTCCGTGAAGGGACGGACGAAGCGCTCCTTCTGCTCGTGCGAACCGCCGATGAGGATGGGCAAAAGCGCCAGGTCGTTCGCCCCCATCGAGGTGGCGATGCCCACGCAGCCCGCCGCGAGCTCCTCCACCACCAGGGTCTGATCGACCTTCGAGAGGCCGAGCCCCCCGTACTCCGCGGGCACGCAGAGGTTCATCAACCCCAGCTCGAAGCCCTTGGAGATCACGTCCATCGGGAACTCGCCGGTGCGGTCGTATTTGGCCGCCACCGGCGCGATCACTTCCTTCGCGAACTTCCGCGCGGTGTCGCGGAGCGCAATTTGCTCTTCCGTGAGTTCGAAGTTCATCTCGGGCTCCTTGGGGGTTGGTTGTCCAGACCGCGGACGAAGAGATCGGCGAGGTGCTCGGCGTTGCGCGCGAGATCGAAACGGCGCCCGCGCAAAAGCCACGAGAGCGCCACCTCGTCGAGGGCGCCGACGATGGCGTGGCGGACGGCGCGTGGATCGAGCGGGCGCATCGCCCCACAGGCGATGCCCTCCTCGATCACGCCGCCGAGCAAGGCGAGGTAGGGGCGCATCAGCTCGCCCAGGGCGCGCTGGAGATCCGCGCCGGACTGGCGCAGCTCCACGATGAGGACCTGCGCCTCGAGCGGGCTCTGCTCCACCATGCGCAGGTGGAAGCGGATGAAGGCGGCGAGCTTGTCGCGCGGATCCTCGTAGCGGGCGAGCTCCTCCTCCATCGCCGCGCGGAGCGCTTGCATCCGCGCCTCGACCAGGCGGAGGAGGAGGTCGTCCTTGCTGCGGAAGTAGAGGTAGATGGTGCCGTCGGCGACGCCCGCTTCGCGGGCGACCTCCGCCACCGTCGCCGTCAGAAAGCCCTTCGACGCGAAGACCCGCGCCGCACCCTCGAGGATGCGCGCTCGCTTCTCCGCTCGTCCGGCCTCTCGCATCGCCTCACCGAATGAATGACCATTCACTCAGATAGCGGGATGGAGGCGCGCGGTCAAGCGAGGGCCCCGACGACGAGCGCTCACTTCGGAACCTTCTCCCAGTCCTCGAGGAACTTGGCGAGGCCGATGTCCGTGAGCGGATGCTTGACGATCTGCTCGATCACGGAGAAGGGGCAGGTGGCGACGTCGGCCCCGATGCGCGCCGCCTCCAGCACGTGCATGGGGGAGCGGACGCTGGCCACCAGGATCTCCGTGTCGAAGCCGTAGTTGTCGTAGATCTCGCGGACCTGGGCGATGAGTTCCATGCCCTCGTGGCCGATGTCGTCGAGGCGGCCGACGAAGGGGGAGATGTAGGTGGCGCCGGCCTTCGCGGCGAGGAGCGCCTGGTTCGCGCTGAAGCAGAGGGTGACGTTGGTCTGGATGCCCTCGTCGCTCAGCGTCTTCACCGCGCGCAGACCGTCCACGATGAGCGGGACCTTCACCACGATGTTCTTGTGGACCTGCGCGAGCTCGCGGCCCTCCTTGACGATGCCCTCGTAGTCGGTCGCCACCACCTCGGCGGAGATGGGGCCGTCGACCACCTCGCAGATCGCCTCGATCACCTGCCGGAAGGGCTTGCCCGTCTTGGCGATCAGCGAGGGGTTGGTGGTGACGCCGTCGAGCACGCCCATGGACTGGGCCTTGCGGATCTCCTCGATGTCCGCGCTGTCGATGAAGAACTTCATGGTCCTCTCCGTGGGGCTCGGCCCCGCTGGGTTTGGGCCCTCATAGCACATCGGTGGCGCGGTGGGGCGCACGGCGGTCCAACGCCCACGGCGCGCGCTTCCTGCCCCGCCCTATCGACGCCCGCCCCTCTTTCGGGTAGGAAGGGCGCCGCCATGGCGACCAAAGAATCCCTCGGCGAAGAGACGCCGCAGCTCACCCGGCCCCGCCGCGCGCGGCTGGACTTCGGGCCCTCCCTCAACGACCGCATCCTCGCCGGCCGGCGCGTGGTGGAGGCGGAGATCGCCGCCCTCCAGTCGCTGATCTCGAAGCTCGATCTGCAGTTCGCGAAGGCGGTGGAGACCATCCTCGCCTGCAAGGGCCACCTCGTCGTCTGCGGGATGGGCAAGCCCGGCTTCGTGGCGCAGAAGCTCTCGGCCACCTTCGCCTCGACCGGCACGCCCTCTTTCTACCTGCATCCGAGCGAGGCGCTGCACGGTGACCTCGGCCGGGTCTCGAAGCGCGACGTGGTCCTGCTCCTTTCGAACAGCGGCCGCACCGAGGAGATGATCCGCCTGATGGATCCGCTCCGGCGCATCGGGGCGAAGACCATCCTGATGACCGGCGACATCGATTCGCCGCTCGCCGAGCGCGCCGACTTGGTGCTCGACATCGGCAAGGTGGAGGAGGCCTGCCCGCTCGGGCTCGCGCCCACCGCCTCGTCCACGGTGCTCCTCGTGCTCGGGGACGCCCTCGCCATGGCCGTGATGGAGAGCCGCGACTTCGGCCCCGAAGATTGGGCGCTCTACCACCCGGGTGGTGCGCTCGGCACCCGCGTGATGCGCGTGCGCGAGGTGATGCGCACCGGCGACGCGAACCCCATCGTCCGCGAGGACGAGCCGCTCGCGCGCGCGGTGGCCGTGATGACGCAGACGCCCGGCCGCCCGGGGGCGACGAACGTGGTCGACAAGCGGGGCCGCCTCGTCGGCATCTTCACCGACGGTGATCTGCGGCGCCTCTTCGAGCGCTCCGAGGCCGATCCCAACCGCCCCGTCGGCGAGGTGATGGGCCGCGACCCCACCACCGTCGAGGACGGGATGCTCGTGATCGAAGCGGCCAGGGTGCTGCGCGATCGCCACGTGGACCAGGTGCCGGTGGTGAACGGCCGAGGACGCCTCGTCGGGCTGCTGGACGTCCAGGACCTCCTCGATCTCCGGATCCTCTAGCCCCCTTTTCCGCCGCCCCCGCCCGGCCCGCCTCCGGACGAACGCCGCATCTTGCGGTCCGCCGTGGAGGCGCCGCACCTCGCCGAGCCCGTCCGCGTCCAGGGAACGCGCCTGCCGCCTCACGGGGCAGC
Source organism: Ferdinandcohnia sp. (assembly GCA_035306165.1). Classification (GTDB taxonomy): domain Bacteria; phylum Myxococcota; class Myxococcia; order Myxococcales; family Vulgatibacteraceae; genus ZC4RG40. The sequence continues at coordinate 7,236 of DATGOH010000097.1, read as the reverse complement.
GGTGCGGGGAAGCGCGAGCGTTCCCACGGGCCGGACGCCGGCGCGCTCGGCCTCCGGACGGGAGGCGAGCCAGTCGCGCACGGTGCGTCCATCCACCACCAGATCGGGCGCGAGTTCGCAGAGCGGCGCGAGCACGAAGCTGCGTTCGGTCAGGCGCGGATGCGGGAGCTCGAGGCCGGGAAGGGAGAGGCGGAGCCCACCCTGCCAGAGCAGGTCGAGGTCGATGGGCCGGGGGCCCCAGCGCACCGCATGGCTGCGGTCGCGGCCGAGTTCGCGTTCGATGCGCAGCAGCGCGCGCAGGTGGGCCGAGGGGCTCCGGCAGGCGTCGACCTCCAGCACCGCGTTCGAATAGTCGGGTTGGGGCGGGCCGACGGCGGCCGTCTCGTAGACGCGCGAGGCCCGCAGCACGCGCAGGCCGAAGGTGGCGTGAATCCGCCGCGCCGCCTCCTCGAGTCGTGCCTGCCGGTCGCCCAGGTTGGAGCCGAGCGCGACGTAGGCGAGGACGCCGCGCAGCCCGCTCACAGCACGTCCCGCATCCCGTACAGGCCGGGGGGCTTGCCCACGATCCACTTCGCCGCGCGCAGCGCACCCGCGGCGAAGGCGCCCCGGTTCGAGGCGCGGTGGGTGAGCTCGATCCGCTCGCCCTCGCCGAAGAAGTGCACGGTGTGCTCGCCGATCACGTCGCCGCCGCGCAGCGCGAGGATGCCGATCTCCTCGGCGGTACGCGGCCCGGCCATCCCCTCGCGGCCGGTGCGGGCGCTCTGCGCGAGGTCGCGGCCGAGCGCGCGCGCCACCGTCTCGGCCAGCCGGAGCGCCGTACCCGAGGGCGCGTCCTTCTTGTGGCGGTGGTGGACCTCGGTGATCTCCACGTCGAAGGCGGGACCGAGGGTCTTGGCGGCCTCCTCCACCAGCCAAAGGAGGAGTTGAATCCCCACCGACATGTTCGGCGCGTGCAGCACCGGGATCCGCCGTGCCGCCTCCTCGAGCGCGGAGAACTCCGCCTCGCCCAGCCCCGTGGTGCCGCTCACGAAGGGAAGCCCGCGCCGGACCGCCTCGCGCAGCGCTTCCACGCAGGCCGCGGGCGAGGAAAAGTCGATCACCGCATCGGCTGGATGGCCGAGCGCCTCCGCGATCGACGCGGTGACGGGGAGCTCGGGCGCCAGGGCCGGTGCGCCCCGTCGGCTCACGCCGGCGACGATCCGCACCCCCTCCTCCGGCGCGAGGCGCAGAAGCGCCTCGCCCATGCGGCCGCCGATGCCGACCACCACCACCCGCGTCATCGCGCCTCGATCCCCAGCGCGCCGAGCGCCGCGCGCAGCGCCGCGCGCGTCGATGCCGTGGCCGGCGTGAGCGGCAGGCGCACCTCGTCGGCGAAGCGCCCCATCATGTGCATGGCCGCCTTCACCGGGATGGGATTCGATTCGAGAAAGAGCGCGCGGTGCAACGCGTTGAGCCGCACCTGCAGATCGCGCGCCTTCTCGATCTCCCCGGCGAGCGCGGCGCGGACGAGATCCGAGACGGGCCGCGGCGCCACGTTCGCGGAAACGCTGATCACGCCGCGACCGCCGCAGGCGATGAAGGGGAGCACCGTGAAGTCGTCGCCCGAAAGGAGCGCGAAGCGATCCCCCACCCACTCGCGGATGTCGATCACGCGCTGCATGCTCGCGGTGGCTTCCTTGACCGCCACCACCTCCTCGATCTCCGCGAGCGCCGGGTAGGTGTCGGGAAGGATGTCCGACTGCGTGCGGCCCGGAACGACGTAGGCCACGATGGGAAAGCCCGGCACGGCTTCGGCGATCGCACGGTAGTGCGCGACGATCCCCGCCTGCGTGGGCTTGTTGTAGTAGGGCGTCACCACGAGCGCGGCGTCGGCGCCCGCGGCGCGGACCCGCCGCACCGCCTCGATGGTCTGCGCCGTGGAGTTCGAACCCGCCCCGGCAATCACCGGCGCGCCCTTGGCCCCCGCCACCTCGACCGCGATCCGCACCAGGCGGTCCTGCTCCTCGACGCTCAGCGTGGGCGTCTCGCCCGTCGTGCCGCAGGGCACCAGGCCGTCACAACCCTCCGCCAGCACCTCCTCGCAGAGCTTCGCGTACGCCGCCTCGTCGATCGCACCGCCGCGAAAGGGCGTGGCGAGCGCCACGAAGGTGCCTTCCCATCTCGTCCGTTCCGTCGGCATGCCGCCATCCTATGGGGCGACCGGGAGGTGTCAACCGCGGCCGCCGGTGCCGACCTTCTGTACGGCACGTTCGACGTGTCGAGCGTCGCGGAGGCGACACGCACGATCGCGCCCCGACGTTCTACGGCGGACCGATGGCCCCGTCCTCGGAGCCGTCCTCGTCCTCGGCTTCCTCGGGATCGGTGGGGATCTGGTCCTCGGGCGGGACCGGGGATTCCTCCTCGCGCGTGCCCTCGCCCTCGGTGGAGGGGGAAGGTTGGGCGTCCGGAGCGGGGATCTCGCAGCCGGGGCAGAGGCGCGGCGGCTCACCGCGCCGCGCGGGAGGCACACCGGGAGGCTGGGGCGGCGCCTTCACGCCGCAGGCGATGGCGAAGAGAAGAAGGAGGGCCGCCCACCACCTCATCAGTAGACGACACCGAAGTAGGCGCGCACGGCCTGGGCGGTCTTGGCGTCCACGACGTTGCCGTTCGGACGCACGCCATCGAGGCCCGCCAGCGGGAAGAGCACGCCGTAGCCGAGCGAGGCGATGAAGCCGTCGGCCGAGACGTAGTTGACGATCGCGTCGAGCTCGATGCCGAGCGCGTGCTTTCCGGTGGGCGTGCTCCCGCCGGCGTTCGCGCGCGAGAAGATGAGCGCGAGGTTCGCATCGAGCCCGTCGAGGATGTCGTAGCGCAGGCTGGGCCGCAGGTAGGTCGCGTCGGTGATGCCGCCCAGGATCTCGCGGAAGAGGATGAGGTCGATGCGATAGTCGCGGTTGAAGATGAAGTTGCTGACGGTGTCGTCGCTGCAGGCGGCGCGGTAGCAGTTGAACTGCGCGCCCTCCCACGCCCCCTTCTGCGGGAAGGGCGCCTCGGGTGAGTTGGGATCCGCCACACCCGGGAAGTTGCCGAAGCCGGGCGCGGGATCGCCCGAGGCGAAGCCCACCTCCAGGCCGAGCGAGAGCTTGTCGTCGGCGAGGAGGATCTCGTTCTGCACGACCGCGCCCCACTGGTTGAGCGTGAGCTCCTGGTTCCGCTCCGGAACGAGCGCCTCGTCCCAGAGCGAGGGCCGGTTGCGAATGGTCCCCAGCACCGCCGCCGCCTCGATCTCCAGGCGGTACTTCTTGTGCTGCAGCCGGAACCAGACATCCGGAACGACGATGGTCGCGTCGCGCGGGACGAAGGCGGGCACGTTGGTCCCCGCCGTGTCGATGTTGGGAACGTGCGCGGTCTGCGCGTCCCAGCTCTGCGTCCGGTAGGAGAAGTGCAGGCCGTAGTTGAGGAAGGTCTCCTTCCCCGCCACGCGCATGCGCCGGATTTCCTCGTCGGTGTCGCGCCGGAGCACGGTCAGCACCCAGGCGCGCGCGTCGTCGCTCTGCGTGCGATCGAAGGGCTGCGCGGTGGGGATGTCCGTGGAGAGGTTGGCGCTGGTCGGCCCCTCGGAGACGAAGTCGAGCGCGGGCGCCACGATGTGGTCCGCGATCTTCATCGCGAACATGAAGCGATCCACCGTGTCGCCGTGGTCGCAGTCGAGGCAGTTACCGTCGTTGACGTTCATCCCCAAGCCGAAGTGATCGCCCATCCGTCCGAAGCGCAGCTCGCCGACCGGGGTGCGCACCTCGGCCCAGGCGCGCCGAACCACGATGGAGTCGGTGGCGGCGTTCCAGCCGAAGCGCGGCGGCTCCTGCGAGGGAGAGAGCGCCACCCAGGGATAACGGAGATTGCCCTCCCCGAGGGCGAAGCCGCCCCGCGGCGTCGAGCCCCAGACCAGGTTGTCGAAAATGTCGATCTGCCCGCGAATGCGGACCTCCTCGCTCACGTTCAGCGTCGGCTCGACGCGCAGGCGCATGTTCGCGCCGGCCACGGTCTTCCGATCCGGATCCTGCGGATCGACGGGGAAGATGGGCCGGCCCGCCACGTCGTTGCCCGTGCGCAGATCGAACTGGTGGAAGAGGTCCATCCGCGTGCGGAAGTAGCCGTCGAGCTCGAGGAAATCGAGGCGCGGCTGCACCTCCTCCCAGGCGCTGTCCCAGTCGTCGTCCCAGGCCTGGGTCGCCTCCTGCGTGACGAGCGCGGCGCGGATTTCGTCGCGCATCTCCTCGCGCGCCGCGTCCAGCCGCTCCTCGAACTCCGCCTCGAGCTCGCGGCGCAGCTCCCGGCGGAGGTTCTCCTTCTCCTCCTCGGTGAGGCGCGGCGAAGAATCCGGTGCTTGGGCCACCGCGGGGGCGTCGACGAGCAGAAAGGCTGCGGCCGCTAGCGCCGCGATTCGGTGGAGCATGGAGCCCTCCAGGGCCATCTGGGCCGTGCAGGCGGGTCGTACCAACCCGTCCGCGCGCCTGTCAACGGAACGACGGCGCCGCCGTAGGGCTCCACACCCACTTCTTGGACACGTTTTCGGCGCAGGTTTAGCTTCGCCGCGATGGCTCTCGTCTGGTTCTTGCTTCTCGCATCGGCCTTCGCGTCCGCGGTCGTGGACGGGAAGATGGACGGTCTCACCCAGGGCGCGCTCCGCGGCGCGGAGGACGCGATCGGACTGGTCATCGGCCTCGCGGGCATCCTCGCGCTGTGGATGGGGCTGATGCGGATCGCGGACGAGGCGGGGCTGACGCGCAAGCTCGCGGCTGCGCTGCGCCCCGCCCTCCGCCGCCTCTTTCCCGAGGTGCCGCGGGATCACGCCGCCCTCGACGCCATGGCGCTGAACGTCTCGGCGAACGTGCTCGGCCTGGGCAACGCCGCCACGCCCTTCGGCCTGCGGGCGATGGAGGCGCTGCAGACGCTCAACCCCCATCCGCGCGTGGCGACCGACGCGATGATCCTCTTCCTCGTCATCAACACGAGCTCGGTGCAGCTCGTCCCCGCCACGGTGATCGCGCTGCGGGCGGCGAACGGTGCGCCGGCGCCCACCGAGGTACTCGGCCCCACCCTCCTCGCCACCACCGTATCCACGGTCGTGGGCATCCTCGCTGCCAAGTGGCTCGCGCGCCTCGGGCGCAACCGCCCGAGGGAGGAGGCCTAGTGGAGCGCCTCGCGGACGTCGTCGGGGTCGTCTCGACGTGGGCGATCCCCGTCCTCTTGGTGGCCATCCCCGCGTACGGCTTCGCGCGGAAGGTGGACGTGTACGGCGCCTTCGTCGAGGGCGCGAAGGAGGGTCTGCAGGTCGCGCTGCGGATCGCCCCCTACCTGGTGGCCATCCTCGCCGCGATCGGCGCCTTCCGCGGCGCGGGTGCGATGGACCGATTCGCCGCGTGGGTCGGCCCCCTCGTGGCGCCGCTGGGGGTGCCTCCGGAGGTGCTTCCGGTCGCGCTGGTCCGCCCGCTCTCCGGCAGCGGCTCGACCGGGTTGCTCGCGGATCTGATGCAGAGCGCGGGGCCCGACAGCCTCGCCGCCCGCATCGGCGCGGTGATGACCGGCTCGACGGAGACGACCTTCTACGTCCTCGCCGTCTACTTCGGCGCCGTGGGCATCCGCCGCTACCGCTACGCCGTGCCGGCCGCGCTCGCTGCCGACCTCGCCGGCTTTCTCGCCGCCGTGGCGGTGGTGCACCTGCTGTGGTCGCCGTAGGCGGATGTGCCGTGCGCGCCGCGCCCACCCGACCGAGCGGGCGGCCGGTCGGCGCGGCGTGCTCCAGGTTGCCCCTCCTCGCCGCCGCGGGCTAAGTTAGCGCGATTCCCGAGGTGACCCTTGCGCGCGTACCGGCTCGTCGTACTCGGCCTCCTCTTCGCCTGCCAAAGCCCCGAAGACCGCGCCGCCAAGGAGCGGATCTTCTCGCCAGAGGACCCGCCGAGGGTGCTTCTCGCCGCCCAGGAGGTCCTCCAGCCGGAGGCCCTCGACCGGCCGGCGATGGCCGAGCGCATCCTCTCCATCTCCGCGCGCGAGGCGGCCTTCCGCATCGGCCCGCACCGCCAGGAGGCCAGGACGCGGTTCCGCTGGACGCGGGGCGAGCGCAAGGTCTCTTTGGACGAGACCCGCCTGGTCGCGGTCGACCCGGGGGGCGACTTCCACGTGCTGGTGGAAAACGACCAGCTCCAGGGCATGGAGTGGATCCGCCTGGACGGCATCTCCTACGCCCGCTCCCGCTACGCGCCCTTCCGGGAGAGACGGCGCGACCGCGGCTCGTCCGAGCACGTGCTGGACGAGGCCTACCGCACGCTGCCGAGCTTCCATCGCCTGGTGCGGGGTGCGGTGAAGTTCACCGCGGCCGGCACGGAGAAGGTGGAGGGGCGCGAGGCCTACCGCTACCAGGCCAGCCTCGGCAGCCCGCGCGCGCCCGAGGATCGCGACCTGCCCCCGGTGGTCTTTCCCGAAGGCGGGCCGGACGAGGACACGCGCCTGCGCCTGCGCGCCCTGGAAACGGGCGAACCGACGGCGGTTTCCGGCACCCTCTGGGTCGATCGCGCCAGCGGTGTCCCCCTGAAGGCGGAGCTCGACGCCACCCTCCGCGTGCCCGATCCGGAGGGCGCCGCCGAACTGGTGCTTTCCATCCGCCTCACGACCAGTAAAATCGGAGAACCCTTGGGGCTGAAGATCCCCGACCACCTCGAGGATGCGCCCCGGCCCCCGGGGCCGGTGGCCATCTTGGAGGCCTATGGTTTTTCACGGCGGGACGGGTCGGAGGACGGCGGGGAAGGGGAATCGGCCGAGGAATGATGGCGCCAAGGTAGGATAAAAAGTTGACCCCGGTTCTTCCATGGGTAGCGTTAGCCGAGGCACTTGCCCAGGCGAGGTGGGAATGAGCGGTTCTCAGCGCAAAGAGGGACGCCAGATCGCGGTACGGGAGGCCACGGTTCGCGAGGCACTGGAGACCGGTGCGTCGCAGCTCGATTCCTTGGAAGAGCGGGTCCTCCGCGCGGTGCACGGCGTGGGCGGTCGCTCCGACCTCGTGCTGCAGCCGAAGGCGCACGGGGCCGCCCTCGAATCGCTGCGGAGCATGGAGGTCGAGTTGTACCGCCGCTACCGCGCGCACCTCGATCGGCCCACCCCCCAGGATTCGGAGACCAAGGATCGCATCGTCCGGGCCCTACGACGAAAGCGCCAGTAGCATTTTTTGATTGAATCGGGGGCAAGTTGGCGTCTATCCCT
>DATGOH010000096.1:0-6827 GCA_035306165.1 Ferdinandcohnia sp. | reverse complement strand
GGACGATCTCCACCTCCTCGCCGTCGAAGATCACGGCGTTGCCGTCCTCGGTGAGCTGCTCCACGTAGACGTCGGTCACGTCGTAGTAGGCGACGGTCGCGCCCCAGGCCACGCGCTCGTTGCGCCCGATCACCACCGCCGGGATGCCCGGGAAGGTCGCACCGGCCACGTGCAAGGTCCCCCGGCCTTCCGTCACCGCGTCCAGGTGGGCGAGGTAGAAGACCGGCGGGTTGCTGAGCATCAGGTGCGGGTCGTTGGCGAGGAGGGCCTTGCCGTCCCGGGTGCGGGAGGGGGCGAGCGCCCAGTTGTTCGATCCGAAGGAGGCGTCCAAGCCCCCGAAGAACGGCAGGAAAGGACCCTCCGCGCGCACGCGATCCATCAGCCCGCGCACCGCGCCGAGCCTCTCGGCGAGCGCCTGCAGCCCGTCGAGCTTTGGCACCCCCGCGACGGCCCGTGCGCCGGCCTGCGCCGCGGGAAGCGTGTAGGCCTTGGCCGCGGGACGCGGCGTGAAGTGGTCGACCGCCGCCTCGAGCGAGACGCTCGCGAGCTGGGAGAAGGCGGCGCCGAAGAAGATCTCCTCCTCCCAGGTCGACGAGAGCAGGTAGGTCATCAGCCGAGCGAAGGCGACCGTGTCCAGCGCCTCCCACTCCGGAATGAGCTCCGGCGAAGTCAGCCCGATCGCCGCGTAGTCCTCGGAGAGCTCGGCGCCGTTGCGCCCCTCCCGCAAATCGTCCAGCCAGGCGTTCACACCCTGCGCGTAGGCCTCGACGAGAGCGCGCTCGTCCTCGCCGAGGATGCGCCAGATCGCTTCCTCCAGGGGCTCGCCCTGCGGCGTCGAGAACATCTGCCGCCAGCCGGGATCCCGGACGATCTCGGTCGCGGCGAGGGTGCCCAGCCGGCCGCGCGCCAACCTGCGCTGCAGGTCCATCTGGAAGAAGCGCGCGTGCGCGTGGAAGTAGCCGAGGACGCGCATGCAGTCGGCATCCGTCTCGCACCGCGCGTGCAGGATGCCGTCCTCGTCGAACTGCACGCGAGCCTCCCCGTCCATGCCGGGGATGCGGATGTCGACCCCCCCGGGGCTGTCGGATCCCGTCGGCATCTTCCCGTTGGGCTCGTCCTCCCCGCACGCCGCCAACAGGATCGAAAGGGCCAACAGGCCCGCGCGCATCAGCCTTGCACTCTCCATGTCGTTCCCCTCGGCGTGTCCATGATCTCCACGCCCATCGCAGCCAGTTCGTCGCGGATGCGATCGGCCTCCGCCCAGTTCTTCTCCGCACGCGCCCGCGCGCGGGCATCGATCTTCGCCTCCACCTCGGCCGGATCGATCCCCTTCTGCGCGCAGAGGCGCTGACGGTGCCGCTCGAGCCAGGCGCCGGGCTCCTGCCCGAAGACGCCGAGCACCTCGGCCATGCGACGGACGCCCTGCACCAGGCGGGCGAGCGTCTCCCGTACCTTCGCCCGGTCCTTGGTCGGCGGCCGGTCGATGAGCTCGTTGATCACCGGGAAGGCCTCACCCACCGCGGCGAGCGCGGCCGCGGTGTTGAAGTCGTCCTCCATGGCCTCCCGGAAGCGCGCCTCGAAGCCCTCCACCACCTCCGGGTAGAGCACCTCGCCGCCCTGCGGCGCATGGCCCTCGAGCCGCTCGTCCGCGCGGCGCAGCGTCTCGTAGACGTAGGCCACGCGCGCTTGCGCGGCGTCGAGGCCTTCCGGCGAGAAGTCGATGGGCGAGCGGTAGTGGGTGGAGAGGAGGAAGTAGCGCAGCGCCTCGCCGTCGTAGCGCGCGAGCAGATCGCGGATGGTGACGAAGTTGCCGAGGCTCTTCGCCATCTTCTCCGCCTGGATGGTGACGAAGCCGTTGTGCAGCCAGTACTTGGCGAAAGGCTGGTGGTGGGCGGCCTCGCTTTGGGCGATCTCGTTCTCGTGGTGGGGAAAGACGAGGTCCTTGCCGCCGCCGTGGATGTCGAAGGTCTTGCCGAGGTAGCGCGCGCTCATCGCCGAGCACTCGATGTGCCAGCCCGGGCGCCCCTTGCCCCAGGGGCTGTCCCAGGCCGGCTCGCCCGGCTTGGCCGCCTTCCACAGCGCGAAGTCGAGGGGATCCTTCTTCTTCTCCCCCGGCTCCACGCGCGCGCCGGCCATCAGGTCCTCGAGCTTGCGCTTGGAGAGCTTGCCGTAGTCGGGAAACTTGCGGACGGCGAAGTAGACGTCGCCGTCGGCCTCGTAGGCGACGCCGTTGGCGACGAGCGTCTCGATCATCGAGACGATCTCCGCCATGTGCTCGGTGACCTTCGGCTCCACGTCGCCGGGGCGTACGTTGAGCGCATCCATGTCGCGCCGGAACTCGGCGATGTAGCGCTCGGCGATCTCCCGCGGCTCGGCGCCCGTCTCCTGGGCCCGGCGGATGATCTTGTCGTCCACGTCCGTGTAGTTGCGGACGAGCTCCACCTCGTAGCCGCTCGCCCGCAGCCAGCGCGCGATCGTGTCGAAGGCCACGTAGGCGCGCGCGTGGCCGAGGTGGCTCATGTCGTAGACCGTCGGCCCGCAGACGTACATGCCGATGCGGCCGGGCTCGACCGGAACGAGTTCCTCTTTGCGATTGGTCAGGGTGTTGAACAGCCGCTGCGCCATCCCCTTGCCTTTCCGGGTGTGGTGTCGTCTCGCCCCCCGGGGCGAAGCTCCACTGTTACCACCCCCGGGGGCGAAGGAGAACGCGAATCATCGCGCGCGGATCAGGAGCGCCACCGCCTGGCAGGCGATCCCCTCCGCGCGGCCGACGAAGCCGAGCCGCTCGGTCGTGCTCGCCTTCACGTTCACGCGGGCCGCCGGGATCTCGAGCAGGCGCGCGACGTTCTCGCGCATCGCCTCGCGGCGCGGGCCGAGCCGGGGCTTTTGCGCGAGCACGGTGAGGTCGACGTTGCCGACCGCCCATCCCGCCTTCCGCAGCTTTTCGACCACCACCTGCAGCAGGCGGCCGGAATCGGCGCCGCGGAATTCCTCCGCCGTGTCGGGGAAGTGCTGCCCGATGTCGCCCAGCCCGGCGGCGCCGAGCAGGGCGTCCATCACCGCGTGCAGGACCACGTCTGCATCCGAGTGGCCCGCCAACCCCACCTCGCCGGGGAATTCGATCCCGCCGAGGACGAGCCGCCTGCCGGGCTCGAAGGCGTGAACGTCGATCCCCTGCCCGACGGCGAAGGCCGGACCGCTCGCGGCCTGCACCTTGGCCTCGGCCCGCTCCCAATCCTCGCGCTCGGTCACCTTGAAGTTCTCCTTCTCCCCCTCGACCAGGCGCACCTCGCGCCCCGCCGCCTCGAGCAACGCCGCCTCGTCCGTGAAGCGGCCCGCCTGGACGCCCAACGTGCCGTAGGCCTCCCGGAGCCAGTCCACGCGGAAGGCCTGCGGCGTCTGCGCCAGCCAGAGCCGGCTGCGGTCGTGCGTGCGCACGATGCGGTCCCCCTCGCCCTCCTTGACCGTGTCCACGCAGCGGACCGCCGCGATGGCGGCGCCGTGCGCCCGCGCCGCCTCGATCACCCGCTCGAAGAGGGCCGGACTGGCGAAGGGGCGCGCCGCGTCGTGGATCACCGCCAGCGTGGCGTCCGCCGGCGCCGCATCCAAGGCGAGCCGCACCGAGTCGGCGCGCTCGGCGCCGCCGGCGACCACCCGATGCGCCTTCCGCAGACCGTGCGCGCGCAAGAGGGCCGCCACCCGCTCCTCCTCGCCGGGGGGAACGGCGACCACGTAGCTCTCGATGGCGGGGACGCGCTCGAAGCCGAGCGCCGCATGGACGGAGAGGGGGAGGCCACCGAGGTCCCGAAACTGCTTGGCGGCGCCGAAGCGCCGCCCGCTCCCTGCCGCCGGCAGGATGCCCACCACGCTCATGGTTCGATTCGCGGTGGGTTCAGAAGTTGAAGATTTCCTTCAGATCGTTCTCGATCTCCTCCTCGGAGCAGCCCTTGGCGAGCGAGAGCTCCTTGATGAGGAGCGAACGCGCCGTGTCCAGCATCTTGCGTTCGCCGAAGGAGAGCTCCTTGTCGGACCGCAGGCGGTAGAGATCCCGCAGGACCTCCGCGATCTCGAAGACCGATCCGGTCTTGATCTTCTCCATGTATTCGCGGTACCGACGGTTCCATGTGGTGGCGTCGACCGAGACTTCCTTCTGCTGCAGGATCTCGTAGACCTTCGCCACGGCCTTGTCGTCGATGATCTCGCGCAACCCCACGGACCCGACCTTGTTGATCGGGATCATGATCTTCATGCCGTTTTCGAGGATGCGCAGCACGTAGAACGACTGGCGCTGACCCGCCACCTCCTTGTGCTCGATGCCGAGCACCTCGCCTACGCCCTGTCCCGGATAAACCGCCTTGTCACCGACCTTGAAGGTCGTCTGCATCCAGCTTCTCCTCTCGTTGCCTGCGCCGCCGAGCCGTGGGGCGGTCGGAAGCCATGCCCCGTAACCTACCACGGACGCATAACCCTCGTCAATCACAAAAGAAAACCGGGCTGGCACGATCCGCGCATCGTCGGCTCCGCCGATGCGCCCCGCCGTCGACCGCCCGCTTCTCCTCCTCGCCCTCGCCTTCGGCGCGGGCCTCCTCCTCCCCCACCACCCTCCAACCGCCGTGGCCCGGGGATTCCTTCCCCTGCTCGCCGTCGTACCGCTGGTCGCCGTTCGCGGAGGAATCCTCCCCCTCGCCGTGCTCGCCGCCCTCTACCTCGGCGCGGGCGCGCTGGTCGGGCCCGCCGCCGATGCCGCCTGGTCCGGAGCGGAGGCCGGACCCTGCGCCCGCCACCTCCGCGAAGCGGAGCTCCCTCCACCCGGCACAACGACCAGCCACCTCGAACTCGAGGGTCGGGTCCGCGGCAACCCCGCCATCGGTTCCGAGTGGGCGCGCGTCCGCCTGGAGGTCGAGAAGGCCCGGATCCCCGGCCAGGACTGGCGCGCGACGCGCGGCCTGCGGGTGGAGCTCGGCCTGCCTTCCGCCCTGGCACCCCTGCCCGGGGATCGCCTCCGCGCCTTCGCAAAGCTCGACGATCCGCCGCCGTCCACGCCCCGGGCCCGACGCGACTTGGCCGAGCGTCGTCGCCAGGGCGTCGCCTGCGTCGGTCGGGTCGAGGCGGACCGCGTCGGCGTGGTCGACGAGGCCACGGGGTGGTGGGCCGCGATCGAACGCGCCCGCCGCGACCTCGCGCGCCGCGCCCGGGCCGCTCTGGCCGCGCCCGACGCGGCGGCGCTCGTACCCGCGCTGATGGTCGGCGACCGTTCCGGCGTGCAGCCCAAGCTGCGCGACGCCTTCGCCGACAGCGGGCTCGCCCACGTCCTCTCCGTCTCCGGCCTCCACCTCTCCCTCTGCGTGCTCGGCCTCTACCGCATCCTCCTGGCGCTTTTCCGTTGGACCCTCGGCGCCTGGATCGACATCCACCGCTGGGCGGCGCTCGCCGCGCTCCCCTTCGCACCGCTCTACGCCGCCTTCACCGGCGCCCAGCCGCCCGTCCTGCGCGCGGCGGTCGGCGCCGCCCTCTTCCTCCTCGCCCAGGCGCTGGCGCGGCAAAGCGACGGCTGGACCTCCCTGGCGGTGGCCTTCCTCGGCGTGGTCGCCTTCGACCCGCCCTCCCTCTTCACCGCGTCCTTCCAGCTCTCCTTCGCCGCCTGCGCCGGCCTGCTCGGCCTGGGCCCCTCCCTGCGCAAGCTCATCCCGCGCCCGCCGCGCGGCACGACGTCCGCGCGGATCCTCGGACACCTCCTCGGCGCGCTGGAGGCCACGCTCGCCGCCACCCTGGCCACGCTCCCCCTCCTCGCCCTCCATTTCCAGCGGGTCTCGCTCACCTCCCTGCCCGCCAACGTCGTCGCCGTCCCGATTGCCCTCGCCGCCACCGCGCTCGCCGCCCTCGCCGGCGCCGCGGGCCTCATCGCGCCGATCGCCTTCGAGCCCCTCCTCTTCCTCGCCGGGAAGGCCACCGAACTCCTCGCCGCGCTGGCGCGCTTTTTCGCCGCCCTGCCCGGCGCCCGCCTCTTTCTCCCGCTGCCCTCGCTCGGCGTCGGCGCCGCCTTCCTCGGCCTCCTCCTCGCCCTCGCCCTGTACGCCCGCCGCCCGCGCGCGGCCCTCGCCATGGCTCTCGCCTCGTCGCTCGCGCTCGGCGCGGCCTGGCTGGCGCCGCGCCCTGATCCGGTGCTGCGCATCGACTTCCTCCCGGTCGGCCAGGGCGACGCCACCCTCCTGCGCCTTCCCTCGGGTGAGGCGGTGCTCGTCGACACCGGTGGCGGCCTGCGCGACGCGCCGGATCGCGCCGACCTCGACCTCCTCCCCCTCCTCGCGGAGCGGGGCGTCGGTCGCCTCCGCGCCCTCGTGATCAGCCACCTGCACCCCGACCACGTGGGCTCGGCGCCGGGCCTGCTCTCCCGCATCCCCGTGGACGAGGTGTGGTTCACCGGCCGTGCCCTGGAGGGGCGGCTGGGCGCGCCCATCGCCGAGGCGATCGCCACCCGCGGCATCCCCTTGCGACGTTTCGCCGCCGGAAGCCCTGCGATCGAGGTGGGAGGCGTGGTCTTCGAATTCCTCGGCCCGCCGGACGTCGGCGGCGCGAAGGACGAGCCCCTCTTCGGCGACAACGACGCATCCCTCGTGCTGCGCGTGCGCCACGACGCAATCGCCGTCCTCCTGCCCGGGGACGTCGAGGCCGAGGGCGAGCGCGCCCTGCTCGAAAGCGGGGCCGATCTCCGGGCGCACCTGCTCAAGGCCCCGCACCACGGCTCGCGCACGAGCTCCTCGGAGGCCTTCCTCGACGCCGTCCGTCCCGACCACGCGATCTTCTGCGTGGGCTGGCGCAACGCCTTC
>DATGOH010000095.1:0-7438 GCA_035306165.1 Ferdinandcohnia sp. | reverse complement strand
GAGCCCGTGGAGCTCAACCGCGATCTGGACGAAGCGGAACGCGCGCGCCGAATCGCGCGCTTCCACGAGCCTTACCACCACGCCATCCACACCCGCCTCGGCGCATACGGCGCCGCGATCGTCTTCTCGATCCACACCTTCACCCCCGTTTTCGCGGGGCAGCGACGGTGGATGGAGGTGGGCGTGCTCTTCGACGCGGAGGAAGATCTGGCGACGCGCATGGCCGCGGACTTCCGGTCCGCGGGCTTCGCCACCGCCTTGAACGAGCCCTATTCGGGGCGGGCCGGGCTCATCTACGCGGCGGGCCGCCATGCGCAAACGCACGGCCGCCGCGCGCTCGAGATCGAGATCCGGCAGGACATCGCGGTGCGCCCGGAGGTACGCAGCCGGATCGTCCAGGTGTTGGGGGACTTCTTTCGTGGGATGCTCTCCGCGGCGTGATCCGCGGTGAGAACGGCAGACACTCACCGCCCGTTCATGGGATTGTTCCCATGGCGTGCGCTGACGAAAGATTCGCTTATACCGTGGTTCAGCCAACGAAGGAACTCGACGATGGCATGGTCCGGTGAAGCGTCTCGAATGTCCGCCAACGGTCTGCCGACTCCTCCCATCCTCATGGAATGGAATCAGGACGAGGCGCAGCGCCAGATCGCCCAGCAGGCGCAGGAGATCCGCGCGCTCAAGGAGACCATCCGCGCGCTCCAGGAAACGATCCGTGGGTCGACACGCCTGGCCGTGGAGCTGCAGCGCACGCTCATGAAGAAGGATCGCCGCATCCGCGAGCTCGAAAGCACCGTGCGCTTCCTGGAGGACCGCCTGATCCAGTTCCATCGGGTCCTCAGGCCGCTTTCCTGACCCTACCCGTCACTCCTCCTTCTCCTTCGGCCGGGGATGGAGCGCCGACGAGGCGGCTTTCCCCGCCCAGGGCAGACGCCCCTCCAACTCCACCTGCAGCGCGAAGCTGAGGAAGCTCCGGATGAGGACGATCAGTCCGAGGACCAGCGCGTTGTCGAGCGTGGGCATGTCGCTCACCGTGCGCACGATGTCGGCGGCCACGAGCAGTTCGAGGCCGAGGAGGATCGCCCGCCCCAGACGCTGCCGAAAGACGCGGTAGACCGCCGCCCCGCCCTGCGCCCTCTCGCCGAGGCTGAGGTAGAGCGCCACCAACGCGCCGCCGAGCGTCGTCAGCACGCCGCCGACTTCGAGGATCCGCGCACTCGTCTGGACGAAGGTCTCGATGTCGAACACGGCCGCCCTCTTCGGGTGCGGCGGCACCGACCGACCGCTGCTCCCGATCCGTGGCCGTAGGCGGTCGGTGACCGCAACGGGTTCCGTGGCGTCGAAGATGCCCACGGCGCAGCCGGGTGGCGGCGTCCCGCTCGGGGGTGGAACGTGCTCCCTACCTCCCGCCGGGAAACGACACGGTGAGCATCACCGTCGTGTACCGAGCGCTCCCGCCCGCTCCCCCGCCGGGTCGGGGTGGCGCGCCTGCGCCGGCGCGGCCAACGCCGCCAGGGCGAACGCGGCGGCCACGGCGGCGCAGAGCAGCGCGAAGCCGACGAAGCTCTCCTCGGGCCCCGCCATCCAAGCGGCGAGGGGAGGCGCGAGGGCGGTGCTTCCGTTGCGCGCCGCGTTCACCACGCCCTTGAGCGCGCCGAGGGAACGCACGCCGAAGTAGGCGGGCCAGAGGATGCCGTTGGCGCCGTGGGCAATGCCCGCGCTCCCTCCGAGCGCGGCGCCGAAGACCCAGGGCCCGACCGACGGCGAGAGGGGAAGAAGGGGCAGAAGCGCGCTCGCCCCCAGCACCACGAGGCCGACGAAGAGGCCGAACCGCGCGTGAATCCGCTCCATGACCAGGCCCGTGGCGTAGGTCAGCGCCAGGCCGGCGGCCGCGTACGCGGCGAAGGCGCGCGGCGCCGCCTCGGCCGCCCAACCCACGGAGCGGAAGATGGCCGGCATGTGGAAGATCATCCCCGTCAGCAGGAAGGGTGACACGCAGCTCGCGGCGAGCAGGAGCCAAAAGACGGGAGCGCGCAGCGCGTCGCGCGGATCCCAGTCGATGGAGGTTTGCAGGCGCGCGCTCCGCCCGTCGTCCGGAACCGGGCCGCCGTCGATCGGCTCGTCCGCGCGGCGCTCGCGCAGGATGCGCCCCAGGAGCGGGGCGAAGAGAAGGACGTAGGCGGCGGCCACGACCAGGAGCGAGCCCCGCCAACCCACGCCGGCGATCAACGCCACCGCCACCGTGGGATAGATCGCCTCGCCCACGGCGTATCCCGCGGAGGTCAGGGCGAGGGCGCGCCCGCGGTAGCGGAAGAACCAACGCACCACGGTGGTGGTGATGCCGAGGCTGATCGACCCCTGTCCCAGCAAGCGGAGCGCGAAGAAGGCGAGCGCGACCGCCCAGAGGGCGTGGGAGAAGGCGAGGCCCGCCGCGGCCGCAGCCAGCAGGACGAGCACGCCACGGGCGAAGGTCCGCGCGCGCAGGCGGTCGGCCAGTCCGCCCACCCACGGCAAGGCGAGGGCGGCGACGACGGTGGCGCCGCCGTAGACGGAGGAAACCTCGAGGCGCGAGACGCCCAAGTCTTCGACCAGGTGGTCGATGTAGAGCGAGAGCAGGTAGGACTGGCCCGGACCCGAGAGCGCCGCGAGCCCCAGGCAGGCGGCGAGCACGCGCCAGCCGTGGAAGCGGGGGTTGGGAAAGAGTCGAGCGAGCATCGCGGTGCGGCGCTCCCATATCCCGTCCGCGCGCGCGCCGCCACTCGACTCAGTGCAGCCGGCGGTTCTTCAGGCTTCTGCGCAGCGCGAGGGCCGTTCCTCCGCCGTAGACCAGGTGCGCCACCAGCGCCTTGACGTGCGCACCGAGCGGATAGCGCCGCGGCCAGTCGGCAATGCGCATCGCCGGCACGAGGAGGTTGTCGTTGAACATCCAGACCGCGGTGCCGAAGAGCAGCCCCTCCCACAGCCGCGTGTGGCGCGGTGCGCACAGCGCATAGAGCGCGCCGAAGACCGCGCCCGTGCCGTAGTGGACGAGGTGGCCCGCCCAGGTCTTCGCCTTGCCGCGCAGCGGGCGGTGCGCCACCCCCTCGACGAAGCGCCGCGCCGCCACCTCCGTCGCCGGCTCGTCCTTGGCCTCCGCCTCGTCCGGATAGCGAGGCTTCGCCGGGGTGTAGACCGAGGGCAGCTTTTCGAAGAGGCGGTGCGGGATGGCGCGGGTCTGCGCGACCGTCATCACCGCGGTCCCCGCCGCACCGGCGAGGAGCCCCCGACCGATCAGGCCGACGGGCGTCACCTCCTTGTCCTGGGTGCCGATTCCGAACGCCATGCATCGAGGATGGGGACGCCCGCGGCCTACGGCCAACCCCGGGCGCCCGCACGCCCGCCGCGTGCGCGGGCGCTCACTTCCTCTCCTCCGGCGGGATCGGTCGCAAGCCCGAGCCCTCGGGATTCTCCCGCTCGGGCCCGCGTTCGAGATTTGCGGCGCCGAGCTGGCCGTCGGAGATCACGGTCTGCTCGGAGGGCACCCGGCTCGGCTTCGGCGGCGCGCGGCCCGCCTCGTCCCTTCGCTTTCTCTCGTCCATCTCGCCACAAAGGTGGGGATGGCAGAAGGACCGCGCATGCGGAGAGCGTCACGAGCGGCCGGGCGCAGCGGCCTCGAGGAGGACGAGGCCCTCGAGGTGGTAGGTCTGGGGGAAGAGGTCGAATGGCTGGGCGAGGCGCACGTGATATCCGCCGTCCACCAGACCGCGGAGGTCACGGGCGAGGGTGGCAGGATCGCAGCTCACGTAGGCGATCCGCCGGGGACGAAGCGCGAGCAGGCCGGCCACGATCTCCTTGGCGCCGGTGCGCGGCGGGTCGAGGAGGACGGCGTCGAAGCGCCGACCCTCGCGCACGAAGCGCTCGACGGCGCGATGCGCGGGCGCGGCGACGAAGTCGATCCGATCCGCCAGCGGCCCCGCGGCGCGCCGCGCGAGGTCGATGGCCACGCCCTCCACCTCCACGGCGGTGACGCGGGCGCCCCGGTGCGCCAGGGCGAAGGTGAAGTTCCCCGCCCCCGCGTAGAATTCCAGCACCTCCTCCCCGGGCGCGGGCGCCAGCGCGGCGACCGCCGCCTCGACGAGCCGTTCGTTCGCCGCGGCGTTGGCCTGCGCGAAGACGTCGGGGCGAAGGAGGAGGGAGATGCCGGGCGCCATGGGCGCACCCCAGGCCACCACCGGATCGCCGAAGATCCGCGGGGGTCGTCCCTCCCGCGCCGGCAGGACCACGACGCCCTCGACACCCTCCACCTCCAAGAGCCGCTCCGCACCCTGTGCCCAGCGCGACGGCGCCCCCGGCCGCGGCGCCAGGGCGACCGCGCCGCGTCCGTCGCGGCCGATGCAGAGTTCGACGGCGGCCAGGTGCGGGATCGGCGTCGTGCGAAGGCGGTCCCCCAGGCGCAGCGCGAGCGCCTCGAGGGGCGGCGCGAGCAGAAGGCAGCTTTCGATGGCGACCCGCTCGTGGGTGCGGCGCCGGAAGTAGCCGAGGCCGTCCGGGCCCGCCTGGAGCCGGCAGCGGATGCGATACCGGAAGGCGGCGGGGGCGAGCTCGATCGGACGGGCATCGGGCACGGCGTCGCGCGCGATGCCGCCGAGCCGCGCCAGGGTCTCGTAGAAGATCCGCTCCTTGGCGGCGGCCTGCCCCGCGACCGAGAGGTGCTGGAGCTGGCAGCCGCCGCACGCGCGCGCGTGGGCGCAGGGTGGCGTCACCCGCTCCGGCCCGGCCTCGAGCAGGCGCACCACCCGACCCCGGTCGAAGCGGGCGCGGCGCTCGAAAACCTCGATCTCCACCCAGTCCCCGGGCGCCGTCTCGGGCACGAAGACGCGCTTACCGGTCGCCAGGGTGCCGATTCCCTCGCCCCCGTGGGCGAGCGCGTCGATGCGTATCTGCTCGAGGTCCATCATCGGCGGACAACTCCCGGGAGGCGCCATCCATGCCACATTCCCCGCCGGTCCGCAGCCCGGGCGCGCTGCGCTATGCTCGCCCTCTCGCGCACATCGCCTCGCGCGGGAGGGAGTAGTTGCGATGCAAAGACGTAGCTGGAAGTGGTTGGGAGCGCTGGCGCTCCCGCTCCTGGTCCTCGGTTGTAGCGAGGACGAGCCCGCTCCGAAGAAGGAGCCGGCAACCCCGGTGAAGATTCTTCTCTTCGAAGCGGATCCGGCGGAGGTGGTCGAGGGCGAATCCACGACGCTCCGCTGGAAGACGGAGAACGCCGTCGAGCTCGAACTCTTCGAGGACGACGTTCCGATTTCCCTCCCGGAGGGTTCGGTTGCCGAGGGCGAGATGGAGATCACACCGGGGGAGTCCACCTCCTTCGTGCTCGTCGCCCGCGGCAAGGACGGCAGCGAGACGACCGCGCAGGCATCGGTCACGGTGATCTCGGTGGAGCGGCCGTTCGTGCAGACCTTCGAGGCGGATCCGGCCGAGATCCCGTTCGGCGAGGCCAGCACCCTGCGGTGGACCGTCGGCAACGCGAGCTGGGTCACCATCCACGCCGGTGACGAGCTACTGCACGAGGGGCCGGATCTCGAGGGAAGCCTTCCGATCGAACCGGCGCAGAGCCAGACCTACACCCTGGTGGCCAAGAGCGGCGACGAGGAAGCGCGCGCCGAGGCCACCGTCCTCGTGGTGCCCCTCATCAAGAGTTTCACGGTGGCTCCGTCCCTCGCCACCGCCGAGGGAGAGGAGGGGAAGGCGCGCATCGAGGTCCAATGGGAGATCGAGGGTGCTCTCGGTGTCACGCTGTCCGCCAACGGCCAGACCATCCTCGACGAGGAGGTCGGCGAGCCGACGGTCCGCGACGGCATCGACCTGCTCGTCCCGCCGGGCAAGTTCCAGCTCACCTTGGAGGCGAAGGGGGCGCTGGACGCGAAGGCGACCGCGAGCGAAGAGGTCCAGGTCTTCGGTGCGCCCGCGGTGGCGATCCAGGGGCCGTCGCTAGTCGGCGTCGGAGATACCTTCCGCCTGCGCTGGACGGCCACGAACACGGTGACGCTGGACATCCTCAAGGACGGTCTCTTCCACCAGCGCAACGTGAATCCCGCCTCGGGCGAGATCGAGGTCACGATCGAAGAGGCGGCGACCTTCACCTTCCGCGCGACCAACGCCGCGGGCGACACGAAAAACTTCGACTGGCGCGTCGAGGTCGGCCCGCCGAAGATCCACCGCTTCGAGCCCGAGGCCGAGCGCGTGGCGGCCGGTGCGAGCTACCGGCTCGTCTGGGAGACGCTGGGCGCGATGTCGTTCGAGATCCGCGACGGCGACGGCAACGTCCTCCTGAGCACCACCGATCACGCCCGCATGGCCGAAGGCGCGCTCGACGGCATCGCGCCGGCGGGGATCTCCCACCTCGACTTCGTGCTCGTGGTGTCGAACGCCTCGGGCCGGGAGGAGGCGCGCACGCGCATGCTGATCGGAGACGGCCCCGCGATCCTCCGCTTCGAAGCCGACCGGGATGCCATCACACTGGGTGAACCGGTCGAGCTATCGTGGGATGTCGTGAGCGATGTCGACGGGAACGCGCCGACCGTCGTCCTCACGGGCCCCGACGGTCCGATCGAGATCGGCGAGGAGAACGCGGTGGAGGTGACGCCCGCCGAGGTGGGCACGGCGGCCTACACCCTGGAGGTGGAGACGCCGCGCGGAAAGATGGAGGCGACCGTGGAGGTGGAGGTCGTCCCGGTCCCCACGCTGACCTTCTCCGTCACGCCCGAGGTCTTCGATCCCTCCGTGCACGACCTCGTCACCGTGGAGTGGACCACCGAGAACGCCGCCTCCCTCGAGGTGCGCTACGCCTACGAGGGCGGGAGCTTCCAGCAGCTCCTCATCGCGTACAGCCCGGCGCCGCGCGCCCGCTCGGGCAGCGAGACCTTCCGTCCGAACCGCTTCCCGGTCACCTTCCGCGCCATCGCCACCAGCGCCACCGGCTTCCAGGTGGTGGAGGAGGTGGAGGTGCAGCCGGCGGGCGTGATGGTGGATCTCTTAGCCTCCACCACGTCGGTGAGCGGTCGCCAGCCCGTGACCCTCTCGTGGACCTCGTCGGGCACGCCGAGCACGCGCTTCGGCTCGATTTTCCTCGGCGGGACGATGGATCCCTTCATCGACATCCGCACGCAGCCGGGGACGTACACCTTCTCCATCGGCGAGTACGGCTGCTACACGGATTTCGAGTACCGCGACACCGAGGGCTGCGTGCTCCTGAACTTCCCGGACGGATTCACCTTCCCCTTCGACGGCGATCGCAAGTCCGCGGCGCGCGTGTACATCGCGGGCTTCGTGAGCTTCGATCTGACGCCGAAGGACGGCTCGAAGTACCCCCACTCGCTGACCGATCCGAACACGCAGTGGAACGGCTTCGTCCACCTGGCGCCCTTCTGGACGAACATGAGCCTCACCCCCTACGAGG
>DATGOH010000094.1:0-3837 GCA_035306165.1 Ferdinandcohnia sp. | reverse complement strand
TCCCGGGGTGGGAGGCGAACCGGGGATCCATCGCCCCGATGGATCCCCGGGGAGGGGACGCGGAGCCCGCATGGGCTCCGCGCTTTTTTCCACGGGAAACGCTCGATTCGGGGGCGGATCCGTTTGGCCACGAGAAAGCCGACTGCTATGCTCCGCGCGATGCGCCCCCACGCTCTGTGCATACTCGGGGCCCTCGCGGCCTGCTCGGTGACCGCGCAGCAGCCCGAGCCCGTCGCTTTGGCCGAGGAGCCCGCCCCGCCTCCGCCGGTGGTGGAGGAGGCCCCCACGCGCGTGCTGCGCGCGACGTCGGAGCGCATCCGCCCGGGCGACACCCTCGCCGGCGCCCTGATGCGCCTGGGGGTCGATGGGGCCACGGCGCAGGCGATGGTGAGCGCATTCGCGGAGGCCTTCAACGTGCGGCACATCCGGCCGGGCGACGCCATTCGCCTCGTCTTCGAGCGCGAGGGCGAGCGCGAAAACCCCACCTTGCTCGAATACCGGCGCGGTCCGGTGGAGGAGATCCTCGTCCGCCGCGAGGGCGAGAGCTGGGTGGCCCGGCAGCGCGCGTTCGAGATCCACGCCGAGACGGTGCTCGTCAGCGGGGTTTTGGAATCCTCGCTCTCCGAGGCGGTGGTCGCCGCGGGCGAGCGGGCGGACTTGGCCTTCGCCCTGGCCGACGTGCTCGCCTGGGACGTGGACTTCTATTTGGATCCCCGGAAAGGCGACACCTTCCGCATCCTGGTGGAGAAGCGCACCTACCAAGGCCGGACGATCGGCTACGGCGAGATCCTCGCCGCCGAGTACGACGGCGCGGTCACCGGCCGGCGGCGCGTCTTTCTCTACCCGAATCCGAAGACCGGCCGGCCGGAGTACTACGCCGAGGACGGTAGCTCCGCCCAGCGCACCTTCCTCAAGACCCCGCTCAAGTTCGCCCGGATCAGCTCCGGCTTCGGCGGTCGGATGCACCCCATCCTCAAGTACTACAAGCAGCACCGCGGGGTGGATTACGCCGCGCCGACCGGCACGCCGGTCTGGGCCATCAGCGACGGCGTGGTGACGCGCGCGGGCTGGGGTGGCGCCTGCGGCAACATGGTGAAGCTGCGCCACGCCAACGGCTTCGAGACCGTCTACTGCCACTTCTCGCGCATCGCACCCGGCGTGCGCGTGGGCAAGCGCGTCGCGCAAAAGGAAGTGATCGGCTACGTCGGCGCCACCGGTCGCGCCACGGGCCCCCACCTCCACTTCGAGGTGATCAAGCACGGCGCGCACGTCAATCCGCTCACGCTGAAGCTGCCCCCCGCCGAGCCGCTGCCCGCGGGCGAACTCCCCGCCTTCCAGCAGGCCATCGCCGCCTGGGCCGATGCGCTCGAGCGCGGCACCGTCTACGCCTCCGCCGACGACGAGCCCGCGGTGGTCGGGCCCTGACTCGGACAGCTTCGTCGCAGGGCCGCTCCGACGACGGCGGCTCCCTCGATCTCTCCGGCTGTTCGTCCAGCTCGGCGCCGCCCTCGTCTTCTGAGGCATACGCCGAGCGCACCGGACGGTCCGAACGATCAGCGCGCCGCGCCGAGCGCGGCATCGTCGCCGGCGCGCGGCGATGGGAAGAGCCGGACGAACCACAGCACCCCCGCCGCGGCGGCGATGGCGCCGCCGAGCGCGGCGACGAAGAGCGCGGCCTGGAGCCAGGTGGAGGGCGCCGTCCATCCCAGACCGGGCAAGCCGGCCACGGCCAGGCCCCCGAGCATCGTGGTCAGGCCGAAGTTGTGCAGCCACATGCCCGGCGCGAAGCGCGCGATGCGGCCGCACCGGGCGAAGAGGCAGAGCATCAGCCCGAGGGTGAAAAAGCCGAGAAGCCGCACGTGCAGATAGAGGATCGCCAGGTGGCGGGAGCGCAGGGCTGTCTCGGCGAGGCCGGCGGCGCCCAAGCCGGCGAGGAGGGCGTCGAGGGCGAACCAGAGGGCCAGCCATCGGAAGACGAGATGCGGCCCGTCGCGCCCTCCCCTCCCCGCCTTCCACAACGCCGCGGCCGCGAGGGCGCCGGGGACGACGAGCACCAGCGTGGAGATGCGGGCGAGCGCCCCGAGGAGACCCTCGTGCCCTTGATGCACCCCCAGCGGGAAGCCGAGCCATGCGAGGGGGATGGCCAGGCTCGCGTGCCAAGCGAGGAGGCGTTCGTCGATGCGCAGCCCGAGCCCGGGCGCGGCGCGGAGCAACAGGCCGAGGAGAGCGAAGACGAAAAACCACGCGAAGTCGTGCAGGAAGGCGAAGACCGCGAGCGACTTGGCCAGGGGCGAGGCGTCGATGGCGACGAAGACGGCCCGCACCGCGGCGGCCACCGAAGCGAGGAGGACGTAGGCCATCGCCGCGCGCAAATAGGTGGCCGACAAGCTCCGCTCACCACGTAGGCGCTTGGACACCAGCACCGCTCCCGTCGGCCAGAGCAGAAGCGAGAGTGCCGAAATCACGATCGAGGGCGTCCAATAGCCGCCGTGGAAGAACGAGGCGAAGGTGGCGGCGGAGATGGCGACGATGCCCCCGAGCAGGATCCGCTCGAACCGCCCCCGCTCCAGGGCCAGGGCGAAGACGCCGAGCGCTCCCCAACCGAAGTACAGGGTGTGGGAGTGCGCATGGACGGCGTTGCCGAAGACGGGATAGGCGAAAGGCGCGACGAAGAAGGCGCGCAAGAACACGCCGAGCGCGACCGAGAGGAGGTAAAAGCCCACCGCGAAGCGGAGAAATCCCTCGCCTCGTCGGCCGTGGGTCCTCTCTGCGGCGCGCACCTCCATCCGCTCCCGGTGTATCGCCGCCGCACGGCCGGCGCAACGCGACGAAGCGCCCCCTCGTGCGTTTTCATGCGGGACGCCGCCGTGGGAGCGGCATGCCGCGCAGGGCGCGTCGCCCACGGCACCACGCGCGCGAAAACGTCCTGCACCCGATCCCCGAGGCTCTCTCCCCAAGATGCGCCGCGGGGCGCACGGGCGCCATCGCGCCTCCATCGACGAAGCCGTTCCTCGATGCGTTCGGCCGTGAAACGTGGCGCGGCCTCGCCGAGCTCGATGCGCACGCCCTCTTCCGCCTCACCGAGGAGAATCGCGCCCATTGGGCGAGGTGGTTGCCGTGGCTGCCGCGAGCGAAGTCGGAGGAGGACGCGCTGGGCTTCGTTCGGCTGAGCCGCGAGCAGATCGCACGAAGGACGAGGGTCGTGTACGCACGTCGCCGTGCGGATTGGGAGCGGGTCAGAACGTCACGGCGAGGTGGGCGCCCAGGTTGAAGTAGGCGAAGCCGTTGCCGAGGAGGTTGAGGCCCGCGTGGCCGCCGAGCTTGACGTTGTCGGCCACGGAAAGGTCGAGCGCGCCGCCCCCCTCCAAGCCGAGATGTCCCAACCATGAACCGCCCCAGAACCAACGCCCCCACCGCGGCCCGCGCACGGGATGCAGGCCCACGCGGCCGAAGAGGGAGGGCGTGACGCGGTCGAACCCCGAGAAGGCGAAGCGCGCGCCGCCGGCGAGGCAAAGGAGACTCGCGCTCCCCGGGCCGTCGAGGGGGAAATTGGCCCAGCCGATGACGAAATCCGGTCCTGCGCGGTAGCCCCGCTCGAAGGCCGCCCAGTAGGTGCCGCGCAGATCGAGGCCGAGACCCGCGCCCGCCCCGGAGGCCAGGGCGATGCTCGGGTGCACCTCCACCGCACCCTCGAACTGCGGCGCGGGCGCCCGCCGCGCGGAGGCTCCAACGGGCGCGAGGAGCACGAGGAGCACGAAGGACGAGGCGAGACGGACGATCCGTCGGACAGCGAACACAGCCATGCCGCCAGGAAAGCGGACGGGCGGCGTGGGATCA
>DATGOH010000093.1:0-8198 GCA_035306165.1 Ferdinandcohnia sp. | reverse complement strand
CGCCGCCTCGGCATCGCCGAACTCCAGCTCGATCCGTCCGAGCCGCTCCCAGTGCGCGGGCGCGTCGGGCGCGATGGCGAGCGCGCGGCGGAGGAGCTCCCGGGCCGCTCCGAGCTCGCCGTTGGCCGCGAGGAGCTCCGCCCTCCAGCCGAGCAGACCGAGATCGATCACCGCCAGTCGCTCCGCCCCGGCGAGCACGTCCAACGCGGCGCGGACCTTGCCCGCCGCGGCGAGCGTGGTCGCGAGCGACGAGGCCATGCTCCGATCGGCGGGCCGGAGTGCGAGGCCGACGCGCAGGCGCCGCACGGCCTCGTCGATCTGGCCGTCGCGCAGCGCATGGTGGGCGAGCCGCGCGTGCAGCTCCGGCTCGTCGGGGAAGCGCTGCAGCAGCTCCTCCACGATCGTCCGTGCGCGCGCCGACTCGCCGAGCGCCTCCCAGGCCCGGGCCCAGACCAGGTGCGCCGGCCAGTCCCCCGGCGCCCGTTCGAGCCGAGGCGCGAGCAGCTCGATCGCCTTCCACGGCGCGCCGCGATCGAGGTGGTGCTGCGCGAGCTCCGCGTGCGCGAAGAGTTCGCCGGGTCGCTCGGCGGCGATCGCCTTCTCGAGCCAGGCCCGGCGGGCGTCGCCATCTTCGGCCTGGAAGCGCGCGGCCAGAAGCTGGGCCTCCACCCGGTGCGGCGCCGCGCGCGCCGCCCGCTCCGCCGCCGCCACGTGCAGGCGCGCCCGCGCGTCGAAGGGATGGCGGGCGCCGAGGATGCGCGCGCGATCTTCGAGCCCGCGCGCCGACTGCACGCCGGCGAGCTCGGAAAGGAGCGGCGTCTCCCCGCGCAGCACGCGGCCCGCGGGAATCCGCTCCGCGGGGGGCAGCGTCCCCGCCCCGGGCGCGCGGGCGCGCAGGCCCGGGATGGCCTTGCCCTGCGCATCGGCCACCCGCAACTCGAGGACGAGCGGCCACCTCCCGCGCGACGCGATCTTCAACAAGAGCAGATTCTTGCCGGCCTCGAGCTTTAGCGGGATCGCGCGCTGATCGAAGCGCGCCGGATGGTCGTCGGGATCCGAGAGGATCGCCTTCCCGCCGAGCCAGGCGCGCGTAGGTCCGGGCGTTCCGAGAAAGAGCGTCGCGGGCATCGCCCGCGGCGCGGAGAGCTCGGTGAGCACGTAGACGGTGCGCTCGCCTCCGTCGCGGAAGGCCTCCTCGAGCAAGATGGCCCCGCGGCCCCCCAGGCCGGGCAGCGCACGCCAGCGCACCGGATGACCGGCGCCCTCGTAGACCGCGTCGAGCCCGCCCCCCTCCTCCGGCCCGAATCGGCGTGCAAAGCCCTCGCCGTTCTCGTTGGGGAAGGGGCCGACCACGCTGACGTCGGTGACGACGCCCAGGGCGGCGAGCTGCGCCTGCATGCGCGGCAGCCGCCCGCGCTGGCGCTCCACCTCCGCCAAGGTGCGCCGGGCGAGCGCACGCACGTGCGGATGGGTCCGCCACGACTCGACCACGCGGTAGAGCAGGTCGGCCGCCCGCTCGAGCGAGCCGCCCTGCGCGAGCAGCTCCTCGAGCTCGTACACGTCCGCGGCGGCGCCCGGCTCCGCGAGCCGTCCGAGCAGGCGCTGTCGCACCTGCTCGATGCGGTGGCGGTGGGCATCCGCGGGTGGCGGTGCGACGAGGCGCACGCCGACCTCCGCGAAGGCCGGGAGGGCGAAGAGGACGAGCGCCGCCGCGAGCGCCCGGCCGATGTGGGAGATGGCGGATCCCATCGTCTCCCGCGGTGTTATCGGTCCCCCGCCGCGCGATCAAGCGTGCTCAGAGCGCGCGGGCCAGGGCGAGGACGAAGACGTGCGCGGCACCCGCCCGCACGAGGGCCCGCGCCGCGGCGTCGGCCGTGGCGCCGGTGGTGACCACGTCGTCCACCAGGACCACGTGCCGGCCGCGCGCGTCGGGGCTCGCTTCGAAGGCGTCGACCATCGCCGCGCTCCGATCCTCGCGCCCCCGCCCCACCTGCGGGTCGCCGGCGCGCACGCGACGGAGAAGCGCGCGGTGGGGCACGCCCTCCCGTCGCGCGAGGGCGCGGGCGAGGAGGAGCGCCTGGTCGTAGCCGCGCCGGCGCCTGCGCACGGGATGCAGCGGCACGTGCACGATGGCGTCCGCCACGGCGAGCGCCTCCGCGCCCGCATTGCGCATCGGCGCGGCGAGGCGATCGGCCAAGCCGCGCTCGCCCCGGTACTTGAGGCGGTGGACGGCCCGCGCCACCGGACCGCCGTAGGCGAAGGCCGCCCAGACGCCGTCGAAGGCGGGGCGCCGCTCGGTGCAATGCGCGCAGAGCCCCGGACGCACCTCGCCGCGGCGCACGGGCGGCGGCAAGCTTCCGCTGCAGAGGCGACAGCGCCAGGCCGGGAGGTGCTCCACCTCCTCGCGGCAGTCGGCGCAGAAGAGATCGTCGGGGCGCAGGGCGCGACAGCCCGCGCAGCTCGGAGGGAAGAGGAGGTCCGCGATCGCCCGCCACATGCGAGCGAGCCTAGCGCGCCCCTCCGACGCTCAGAGCAGGCCGAGCGCGGTCATCTCGCCGGGCTTGTCGAAGCCCATCACCTTCAGCACGGTGGGCGCCACGTCGGCGAGCACGCCCTCGCGCAGCTTCGCGCCGCGGAAGTCCTCGTCGATGAGCCAGAAGGGAACCGGCAGCGTGGTGTGGGCGGTGTGCGGCTGGCCGGTCGCGGGGTCCACCATCATCTCCGCGTTTCCGTGGTCGGCGGTGACGATCATCGCCATGCCCTTCTCGCGCGCCGCGCGGTAGAGCCGGCCCAGGCATTCGTCGACCGTCTGGATGGCGCGGATGGTGGGTTCGAGCATGCCGGTGTGGCCCACCATGTCGGGGTTGGCGAAGTTGCAGACGATGAGGTGGTACTTGCCCGAATGGATGGCGGCGAGGATCTGGTCCGTGACCTCGCGCGCCGACATCTCGGGCTTTTCGTCGTAGGTCTTCACCTCGCGCGGGCTCGGCACGAGCACCCGGTCCTCGCGCGGATAGACCACCTCCCGGCCGCCGTTGAAAAAGAAGGTCACGTGCGCGTACTTCTCGGTCTCCGCGCAGCGGAATTGGGCCAGGCCGCGCTGGGCGACGACCTCCGGCAGGATCTCCTTCGGCTGGAAGGGCGGGAAGGCGATCGGCAGGCCGTACTCGGCCTTGTACTCCGTCATGGTGGCGAAAAAGCCGATCTGCGGGCGCGGTCCGCGCTGGGCCTCCGGCGGTGCGTCGTCGAAGGCGAGCAGCTCGGTGAGCTCGCGGGCGCGGTCCGCGCGGAAGTTGAAGAAGATCACCGCATCGCCGTCCTGGATGCGCCCCACCGCCTCGCCGCTCGCATCGCGGCAGACCGTCGGCTGCACGAACTCGTCGGTCTCGCCGCGGGCGTAGGCCTGCTGGATGGCGTCGATGCCGTCCTTGGCGGAGAAGCCCTCGTTGCGCACCATGGCGGCGTAGGCGCGCATCACGCGGTCCCAGCGCTTGTCGCGATCCATCGCGAAGTAGCGGCCGCTCACGGTGGCGACGCGCGCGTGTGGCGCCTCCTTGCCGAGGAAGTCGTAGAAGTTCTCCATGTAGCCGAGGGCGCTCTTGGGCGGCGTGTCGCGGCCGTCGAGGAAGGCGTGGACGAAGATGCGGGAGACGCCCTCCTTCTCCGCCATGCGCACCAGGGCCTCGAGGTGCGCCTGCATCGAATGCACGCCGCCGGGCGAGAGCAGGCCGAGCAGGTGGAGCGACCGGCCGTTGCTCTTCGCCTGGCGGATGGCGGCGCGCAGGACCTCGTTGCGGAAGAACGAACCGTCCTCGATCGCGCGGTTGATGCGCACGAGATCCTGAAAGACGATCCGCCCCGCCCCGAGGTTGGTGTGGCCCACCTCGGAGTTCCCCATCTGCCCCTCCGGCAGCCCCACCGCCATCCCCGAGGTGTGCAGCGCCGTCCGCGGATAGCGCTCGTCGAAGAGGTCGACGTTGGGGGTGGACGCCAGGGCGATGGCGTTGGCCTCCTTCTCCTCGCGCAGGCCCCAGCCGTCGAGGATGCAGAGGAGCACGGGTTTCGGCTTTCGATTCATCTTTCCCACCTTTCGCGAGCAGGGGCGGTCTCTTAGTCCACCCGCGCCCGCGATGCCACCCCCTCCGCCGCGCGCGTCGGCCCCCTCACTTATGGTAGGGCTCGCCCCGGAGGATCGAGAGACCGCGGTAGATCTGCTCCGCGAGCACCAGCCGCGCCAGCCGGTGGGCGAGGGTGAGGCGGGAGAGCGAGAGCACGAGATCGGCCCGCTCGACGACCTCTCGGGAGTGCCCCTCCGCACCGCCGATGAGGAAGGCGAGATCGCGGCCGCGGTTCATCGCCTCGCCCAGCACCCGCTCGGCGAAGCCGCGCGAATCGAGCTGCGTGCCGCGCTCGTCGAGCACGACCGCCATCTCCCCCGGTCGCAGCCTGTCGAGCAGCGCACGCCCCTCGAGGTCCCGGGCGCGGCTCGGGTCCTGCCCGCCCTTGCGCGCGGGCGCGACCTCCTCCACCGCGATCGGAACGACGCGCCGGATGCGCGCGAGGTACTCCTCGACCGCCGGCTCGAAGAGACCCGAGCGGTCGGAGCCGATCGCGAGGATGCGGATCTTCATTCGAGGAAGATGCGGGGCGCCTCGGCCCAGAGACCCTCGATGTCGTAGAGGCCGCGCGTCTGCTCGTAGAAGACGTGCACGACCACGTCGCCGTAGTCGACGAGGACCCAGAGACCGCGTTCGTAGCCCTCCACGCCGAGGCAATGGTGCCCCGCCTTCTTCATCTCCTCCTGCACGGCGTCGGCGATCGCCTTCACCTGGCGGTCGGAGGTCCCGGTCGAGAGCACGAAGAAATCGGCGTAGCTGGTCAGGCCCCGGACGTCGAGAATCATGACCTCCTCGGCCTTCTTGCCGAGAGCGGCCTCCGCGGCGATCCGGGCGGCCGCGAGGGCGGGCGGCTCCCGCGTGGCATCGGACTTCGGGGCCCGGAGGGTGGGCTTGTCGGTGGCTCCGGTTCTGCTCGAGGTCAATGTCGCTCCTTGCTTCCCCGCTCCACGCGGGGCTTTGGCCAACCTACCATATGCGCGAATGCTTCCGCAGGGATCCCGTGTTCTAGAATGGAAGCGGGAAAGCGGGCCTGCGCACGGCCCTTCGCCTTGAAGGCCGCCCGCATTGGCCCTACAGTCCGCCCAGGAGGATCCGCCCATACACGACATCCACGGAAACACGCTGGGTCTCAAACCGTCGCAGCTCCAGCGTTTGCGCAACACCTACCGCCGGCGCCTGCGCGCCGACGAAATCGTCAGCCCCGAACTCGCCCGCCACCTCACCGAGATCTCCCGTGAAATCGGCCGCCAGGTCGGCGTCTACATCTCCCGAAAGGGGGAGATCGAACGGGTGATCGTGGGCGACGCCCACAAGCTCGACCTGCCGGATCCGGGCCGCGCCCGCGGCGGCCAGGGCCGTCTGCGTGGTCTGCGCCTGGTGCACACCCACCTGCAGGGCGAGGGCCTGACCAAGGACGACCTGACCGACCTCGCGCACCTTCGCCTGGACCTCGTTTGCGAGATCGAGGCCCGGGAGGACGGTCTGCCGGGCGCGGTCGAGTTCGCCTACCTCGTGCCCGAGAATTCCGACGGCCGGCTGTGGCACGTCGAGCGGCGTCCCTCCGTCCACGAGATCGGTTGGGACTTCGGCCGGGAGGTACGTGCGCTCGAGGAACGGCTCTCCGCCCGCATCGCCGCCCGCGCGGTCGACGGCAAGGAGAAGGCCATCCTCGTGGGCGTGGCCGTCAAGGAGAGCCGTCGCGAAGCCGAGGCCTCGCTGCGGGAGCTCGAGGAGCTCGCGCGCACCGCCGGCATCCAGGTGCTCGACAGCATCCTCCAGACCCGACCGGAGTTCGACACCAAGTATCTGGTGGGCAAAGGCAAGCTCGAGGAGATCATCCTGCGCAGCCTGCAGCTCGGCGCGGACATGATCGTCTTCGACCGCAACCTCTCCCCCTCCCAGGCGCGCCACATCGCGGCCGCGACCTCGCTGAAGGTGCTCGACCGCACCCAGCTCATCCTCGACATCTTCGCCCAGCGCGCGCAGAGCGCCGAGGGCAAGCTGCAGGTCGAGCTCGCGCAACTCCGGTTCTTGATGCCGCGCCTCACGCGCCAGGCCGACGCCGGCCTGTCGCGCCTGATGGGTGGCATCGGCGGCCGCGGCCCCGGCGAGACCAAGCTGGAAATCGACCGCCGCCGCATCCGCGATCGCATCCGCTTCCTCGAGAAGAAGATCGACGCCATCTCCTCGAGCCGCGCGGTGCGCCGCCGCGAACGCGAGCGCCGCGGCCTGCCCGTGATCTCGATCGTGGGCTACACGAACGCGGGCAAGTCCACGCTGCTCAACGCCCTCACCCAGAGCAGCGTCCTGGCCGAGGACAAGCTCTTCGCCACCCTCGATCCGACCAGCCGGCGCCTGCGCTTCCCGCGCGATCGGGAGGTGATCATCACCGACACGGTGGGCTTCATCCGCGACCTGCCCCCCGATCTGATGGCCGCCTTCCGCGCCACCCTCGAAGAGCTCGAGAGCGCCGATTTGCTCTTGCACGTGGTGGATGTGACCGACCCCGCGCGCGAGGCCCAGATCGCCGCGGTGGAGCGGATCCTGGACGATCTCGGCCTGTCGAAGACCCCGCGCATCCTGGTCTTCAACAAGGCCGACCGCCTGCCGCCCGGGCATGGCGATGGGGGCGCCCGCCTGCACGACGCCGTGCTGGTTTCCGCCACCGAGCGCACCGGCTTCGAGGAGCTGTTGCGGCGCGCCGACCGGATCCTCTGGGCGGAGGGAGCTTCATCCCGCCCCGACGCCCTCTCCGCCACCAGCGCCTAGGCGGGGGCCAACCTTCGGCTCAGACCCTTTGCGCCTTCCAGAAGGCCGCCAAAAGCTCGGCGCGGCTTTCCACCTTCACTTTTCGCAGGAGCGCCGCGACGTGGAACTCCACCGTCTTTGCCTCGATGCCGAGCGCGGTGGCGATCTCTTTGTTGGCGCGGCCCTCGAGGATCTGCTCCATCACCTGGACCTGGCGCCGTGTGAGCTTCCAGTGCTTCGCGAAGAGAGCGAGCCTTTCCTTCAGGGACAGCCCCTCGCGCTGGACGACGAAAGCATGGGGCGGGAGCCCCCGGGCACGGATGGCCAGCCGGCCGACCTCGCCGTCGAGGGTCTCGCCCTGCGATTGGGCCCTAGCCACCAACACGGCGCGCTCGTCCGGGGAGAGGAGCCGCGCTGCCTCGTTCGCATGCGCCACGCCACCCTTGGGATCGACGATCAGGGCGGGCACCCGCAAGGCGTCCATCGCCGCGTCGAGGGCCGCGGCCTTCAACGTGAGGCGCTGGAGACGGTCTTCGAGCTGGAGCCGCTTTTGGAGGGGCTCGATGAGCATTTGCAACCGCTTTTCCTCCCGCCGGCCGAAAGGGTCCGAGCGATAGAGACCGAACCAGCTCAGGATGTGGGGGCCGTCGGTAAAGAGGACGCGAAGCGTCTCGACGGCAGGAATGCCGAGGCTGGGGAAAAAATCTCGGACGAAAGGGGAGGATGAATAGATCTCCCTATGCTCCGGCCAGTCGGAGTTGAAGAGGGTGTTTCGCTCCTGCGGGAGGGGGACCGGCAGCTGGTAGCAGGTGGGCACCTCCTTGACGGTGCCGAGAAAGCTGCGGGCCCGCCGGATGAGCTCGCCGACGGGGAGGATCCCCCGGCAATGGGCGTAGTCGACGTCCAGCGTGCTCGAGCGGCAGTCGAGGCGATAGGCGAGGGCCCGTTCGGCTTCGAGGAAGTCGCGCGCGAGATCGAGGACTGGTTCGAGAATGGGTTCGCTGCCCGCGAAGGCGATCGTCCGGAGGATCTCTTGAAAACCCTCGAGTTCTGCGGATTGGGACCGCGGGAGCCGTGCTGCAAGGGTGCTCACCGGTTCATGGTCCCGAGGAGCGGGTCGCCGGGTCAACCCCATGACATCGGGCGCCGCTTCGCCCACCCCGCCCACCTCGGCTGGAACTCTTCCCGCACGGCTGAAGCGGCGGCCCTCCCGTGTCTGGCTGCGATCTCGCCACCCATGGAATGGACAGGTTCTCGGAGGGCCCAATCTCTGGAAATTGCTGGACGCCCACCCTTCGGCTCCGGGCCCGCCCCCGCCTACCGGAACTCGGG
>DATGOH010000092.1:0-2832 GCA_035306165.1 Ferdinandcohnia sp. | reverse complement strand
GATCGCCCCGGGGGCCTCGCCGGCTTGGCGAAGGTGGTGGCGGAGGCCGGCGCCAACGTGATCGAGATCCACCACGACCGCGCCTTCGGCATGGCGGCGATGGGCGAGACCGAGATCGAGCTGACCCTCGAGACGCGCGGGCACCAGCACGTGGCGGACGTGCGCGAGCGCCTCGCCCGCGCCGGCTATCGCACCTACGAGCACGTCAACGGCAACTGAGCGCGCCTACAGGAAGTCGAGCCCGATCTGGACGATGCCGCCCCAGATCGGCCGGCGGAAGCTCAGATCCTGGGCCGTGGTCTCCACGATCCCGAGCGCGCCGAGCGAGAGGCGCGGATCGCCGAACGGGAAAAAGACCGGCCCCGCGAGGAGCGTGAGCGGATCCGGCCCGGCATCCAGACCGATCTCGCCGCTTCCCTCCAGGTGGATCTGCACGCCCGGGACGAAGCGCCAGGCCAGAAGCGCCCCGTAGAGGAAGGCCGGATCGCGCACGCGCTCGTCCACCTGCAGCAGGCCGCGCGTCCGCGACCCCTCCGTGAAGCCCACCCTCCCCTGGAATCCCAGACCGGCCCCACCGATCCCGTAGAGGGCTTGGAAGCGGATCGCGGTGTTGTCGTCCGTGGCCGAGCGGCCGTCGATGGGGAAGGTGACGCCCGGCAAAAAGGCGAGACGGTGCGTGCGGCCCAGCCGCACCGGGATGCGGAAGTCGAGGTCGAGATCGGTGCGGT
Organism: Ferdinandcohnia sp.; assembly: GCA_035306165.1. Classification (GTDB taxonomy): domain Bacteria; phylum Myxococcota; class Myxococcia; order Myxococcales; family Vulgatibacteraceae; genus ZC4RG40. Next base: position 2,104 of record DATGOH010000092.1, on the reverse strand, counting down.
CGAGCCGCTCGCCGCCCACGCTGCCGACGGCGGTCGTGCGCAGCTCCAGGAAGTAGAAGTTGAGGCGCACCGCCTCGGTGAAGAGGGTGCGGTCGTCGGTCTGGCGCTCCCCGACCGTGGTGAAGAGCTCCGCCCCCACCGCGGGCGCGAGGCGCGGAAAGGAGTAGGCGGAGGCCAGGTCCCAGGCATCCACCATCGCCGGACCCGGCCACGGTGGGGAGAGGAACGCCTGCACCTCGGGTTCGTAGGAACCGTAGCCGACGCCGGCGGGCACCAGATGGAGCGGGGTTTCGCGGATTCCCCAGGTCCAGCTCCCACGCTCGAATTGGGGCTCCGCCTTGGGCGGAGGCGAGGGCCTCTTGCCGAGGTGGGAGAGGTCGAGCGGGCCGCCCGTCACGCCCGTCTCGCCGCCCCAGCCGATCTCGCCGTCCTCCTCCTCGTCCTCGTCCTGCGCTGCCGCCTCGGCCCCAGCGGGAAGCGGCCACGCCAGAAGGACCAGGAGAGGGAGAGCGCGCCACATGCCTGCCTCCGAGCCGCGCCCGAACGGGCGCCCTGCGGAAGCAACGTTGTGGCGCCCCCGACGTGCGGGCAGGGAAGCCGGACCGATGCAGGGAGGCCCGCCGGGGCCGGCCCGCCGGGCAGGAGCCCTTCGGAGGGGCACGCAGCGACGCTGGACCGCCGCCACCCCTCGATTTCACCTGGAGCCGGCAGACGTTCGTTCCGTCACGAGACGGCAGCGGGCCCCTCGCAAAATCGCCCGCTCAGTAGGGGGCCGAGCGGCTGGCCAGCGTGTAGATGATGGAGATCGCGGCACCGAGGGTGACCACCGCGAGCACCGCGAGCTTGCTGAAGGTCCAGGCGTCGTCGCGCCGACGCTCTTCGACGAATTCGCGCTCTTCCATGCTTCCTCCGGGATTTGGGCGATCTCGCATGCGCCGTCCGGTTCGTCAACTGCCCTTCTTTTCGGCGCCCAACTTCGCTAGGCTGCGCCACATGCCGAACGAGGATTCTCCCATCCGCGACAACGACGCCCCCGCAACGGAGGGCGCCCCCGCCATGGGCGCCGAGGCGGATCCCTCCGGCTACGTCTGGGATCCGCGGGGCTTTTACTGGCACCCCATCGCCCGGCATTGGTACGAGCCGTACAGCCGCGTGTACTACAGCGAGGACGGCCAGGTCCTTCCCGCCGAGCGCGCCCAGGCCGACCTGGCGCGCGCGATGGGTTGGGAGGTTCCCGCCCAGGCCGAGGAGGCCCCGCCACGCGCCGAGGAGCCGGCGGCCCAGGAACCGGCCGCCGTCGAGGTATCCTCCTTCGAGGCGGCGCCCGTCGAGCTGGCGTCCGTCGAAGCGGCTCCCGTCGAGCCAGCGCCCGCCGAAGCGGCTCCCGTCGAGCCGGCGCCCGCCGAAGCGTCTCCCGTCGAGCCGGCGCCCGCCGAAGCGGCCCCCGTCGAGCCGCCCCCGACGCCTTCGGAGCCCGCGCCGGCTCCTGCCGTGGCGGATGTCGCCGAGCCCGCACCGGCCGAGGCGGTGTCGGCCGAAACGGCGCCGACCGAGCCTTCGGCCGAGCCCCCGCTCGAATCCGCGCCGGAGGAGGCGCCGCCCGAGCCCATCGACTTCGCGGAGCCCGAGGAGGACCTCTCCTTCTCCGACGGCCCCACGGTCGTCGGCGGTCTCGCATACGAGCAGGCGGCCATCCTCCAGAGCCTGGGCGTCGACGACGAACCCGCGCGCGAGCCCACCGAGATCCCCATCGACTTCGGTCCGGAGGTCTCGGCGGTGGAGCGCCCCCTCGACCTGGGCGCCATCCTGGAACGCCGGGAGGCGAGCGCGCCGGCGCCCGTCGACGACGAAGCCGAACCGAGCGGGGATCTCCCTGCCAGCATCGAACCGATCGAGTTCGCCCCCGAGGCCTCGCGCATCGAGGAGGACCTCGACTTCTCCGCCACGCTGCCTCCCCTGACGGCGGAGGAACCGCCCGCCGCTCCCGCGCCGTCGAGCGATCCGATGGACTTCGCGGTGGAGACCGAGGCGCCCGTCGACCTGGTCGCGTCCGCGGGGCAGGTCCTCGATCCCAACCTCGGCGGATGGGAGCCGGACGCCTTAG
>DATGOH010000091.1:0-8862 GCA_035306165.1 Ferdinandcohnia sp. | reverse complement strand
GCGCCACGCCGAGCAGGAGGCTGCGGCGCCGCGCCTGGATCAGATTGCGGAAGGCGACCTTCAGGTAGATGCCCATCGTCATTCCTTCCCTTGCATGGCGACGATCGGCGGTACCCTCGCCGCGAGGCGCGCCGGATAGAGCGTGGAGATCACGCTGATGATCACGATGACCACGAAGCCCCACACCACGTTCGCGACGTCGATCGCGGGGTAGAGCGCCGTGCCTCCGAAGAGGAAGATGAAGAAGGGCTCGTGCGTGTGGATGCCGGAGCTCCCCAGGGCGGCGAGGATCCCCGTGGCACCCAGGGCGCCGAGCGCGCTCGCGAACAGGCCGAGGACGAGCGTTTCGAGCAAAAAGAGGACGAGGACGAATCCGCGTCCCGCGCCGATCGCGCGCATCGTGCCGATCTCGCCGATGCGGTCCATCGTGGCCATCACCATGGAGTTGTTGATGATGACCAGGGCCACGATGAAGATGATGCCGATCAGCACGTAGAGGACCACCCGCAGCACCACCACGAGCTGGCCGACCACGCCCGTGACCTCGGTCCAGGGAATGGCCTTCACGCGCAGGCCCTCGCGCTCGAAGGCCTCCTCGAGGAGGACCATGGTCTTCGACAGGCTGGAGGGATCGTCCAGGACGACGGCGGCGTTGAGGATCGTGCCCTTCTCGATCTCGGCGGGATCGAAGGTCTCGGGGGTGCCGCCCTCCGCCACGTCGAGGGCCTCCAGCCGGGCGTCCAGATCCAGCCCCTCCTCGACGCTCCCGATCTCGAGCTCCGGCTCCGCGCCGAAGAGGAAGGCCTCCACGTCGTCGGCGTCGATCTCCTCCACCTCGATCTCGCTGCGGATCGTGTCGAGCTCCCGGCGCTTCTCGGCGGTCATCAGGCCGAGCAGGTCGCGGAAGGAGGCGAGGTCGATCAGGCTGTAGGCGGAGGCGAGCTCGGAGCGCTCGAGACCCTTGAAGCGGAAGGTCCCCCAGAGCTTCACGTTGACGGCCTTCGGATAGCCCGACTTGGTCATCGAGCGCAACGTGAAGGTGCCGCCGACCGGTACGCGGTAGAGAGGGATGAGCGGCACGATGCGCTCCTGGAAATAGGCGTAGCGCTCGTCGAAGTTGGCGTCGTCCACCGCGAAGAAGGCGGCGAGGCGGTCGTCCAGGTCGCCTTCCACCTCGGGGAAGCGCGCGCGGAGATCCGCGTCCAGCTCGGCCGTCGCCTGCGGCGTGAGGTGCATCGTGACCTGCGCCGTCATCTCCTTCAGCCGCTCGACCATGTCCTGCAGCCGGGGATCGTCGGCGATGGTGCGGCGGTCCAGCGTCCGCGCCTCGTGGATGAGTTCCAGCAGGCGGGCGGGCCGGTTCTTGAAGTTCTGATCGTAGGCCGCCTGGCTGATGAGGATGCCTCGGCTCCCCGGAGGCGGCATCTCCCCGGAGACCATCTCGAAGTGCACGAAGCTCTCGGCGTAGCGATGGAGATCCGTCCCGATGAACGGGAGGTAGACCATCGTCTGATCGTCGCTGAGCTTGGCCACCTCGAAGGAGAGGAACTGCAGGCCCGCCTCGGGATTCGCCCGCAGCTCCTCCCAGAAGGCGTCGGAGGTGGCCTTGTCGAGCACCTGTAGGGCCTTCTCCGTCTCCGGATCGTCCTCGCGCACGAGCAGGCGCAAGCGCTCGAAGTCTTCGTGGAGGGTCTTGGTCATCCGCCGCACCTTGCCGATGCGGTCCTCGATCAATTCGGCATCGCCTCCAGCGACGGCCTCCTCGAGCGCCTCGATGGCCTCGTCGAGCTCGGTGTTGAGGATGGGCTGGCCGTAGTAGCGGCCCATGGGGACCACCGCCGCGACGCCCGGGACGCGGGAGGCCACCTCGCGGATGCGGGGGAAGTCCTCGAGCACGCCGAGGTCTTGCTCGGAGGAGGCATCCGGTCCGAAGAAGGCGAGGCGGTCGACGGCGTCCTTCGAGACGAGCTGGACGTGGCCGGTGATGCTCTGCGTGATGCTGGCCTCCATCGCCCGCTCGATGTTCTCGAGCAGGGTCGTGCCCATCACGAAGAGGAAGGTGCCGAAGGCCAAGAGCGAGCCGACGATGAGCCCCTTGATCTTGTGGCCCCCGAGGCTGCGCAGGGCCATCAACAGGAGAATCCGCACGCGCTCCATCACGCGACCCCTTCGGCGAGGCGGTTCTCCTCGCCGACGATCTTTCCGTCCGCCATGCGGATCACGCGCTCGGCGTGGGCGATCACCTTGGGGTCGTGCGTGGAGAAGATGAAGGTGGTGCGCGCCTTGCGGTTGATCTCCTTCATCAGCGCGATGATGTTCTCGCCGGTGGCGGAGTCGAGGTTCGCCGTGGGCTCGTCGGCGAGTACGATCCGCGGTTGGGTGACCAAGGCGCGGGCGATCGCCACGCGCTGGCGCTGCCCGCCGGAGAGCTCGTTGGGCCGGTGGCGGATCTGCTTCTCGAGCCCCACCTGCTCCACGATCTCCCGGACCCGGCGGTCCCGTTCCTTCTTCGTCATGCCGCCGAGGAGCAGGAGGGGGAACTCCACGTTCTGGTAGGTGTCCAGGACCGCGATCAGGTTGAAGCTCTGGAAGATGAAGCCGAGCTTGTGCAGCCGGAGCGCGGTGAGCTGCGCGTCGCTGAGGTCGGTGGTCGCCTGCCCGTCGATGCGCACCACTCCCGAGGTGGGCACGTCCACGCAACCGATGAGGTTGAGGAGGGTGGTCTTCCCCGCGCCCGAGGGGGCGGCGATCGCGGCGAACTCTCCCTCGCCGAAGGTGACGGAAACCCCGTCGAGGGCGCGAACGCTCAGTTTCCCGAGCGGATACTCCTTGATCACGTTCTCGACTTCGACGATTGCGGCCATCGCGCCCTCCAGTGCGGGTCGGGCGCGAAGTAAAGTCGCGATGGAGCGGCGCGTCAACCCGCGGTAGAGGGGCCGGCGCACGCCAGCCCGCTCGCCTGGAAGAAGCGCAGGACGTGCGGGGGATAGCGATGGGCGGACCCCACCGGGCAGGCGAGGCGGGCGTGGCAGCCCTCGGCACAGCCGCCGGCGCGGCGGTGATCGAAGCAGCGCGCGGCGTCCCACCCCGCCCGGCCGACGGCGCCGACCGGACAGGCCTCGATGCAGGGGGCGGAACACGTCGCGCAGGGTGCGAAGCCGTCGATGGGCGTTTCCGGGATCTCCCGATCGGTGAGGACGAGGGCCCGGTAGGCGATCCAGGGGCCGTAGCGCGGGTGAAGGTCGAGGCCGAGCAACGACGGCGCGAGGCCGGCCGCGCGCGCGATGGCCTGGAAGGGGAGGGGATTCGGCTCGTTCCAGAAGGGGAAGCGGATCGCGACCCGCCAGCCCGCATCGGAGAGCGGCTCGATCGACGTACCAACGAGCCGGCGGGTGTAGCCGTCCAGCGGATCGGGGCCCGGCTCGTTCGCCTGCAAAAAGCCCTCGACGAAGCGCGCGCCGCCGGAAAGGAGCAGGAGGCCGGAGCGCGCGAAAGGCGCCAGCGCCGAGAGGCGCAGGGGTTTTGGCGCCCGCGCGTCGTAGGTGGGGCCGAGGACGAGAGCCTCGAGGCCCTCGCGCTCCAGCGCGGCGAGGACGGCGTCTAGAGGCATTCCCCGATCCTTCCGCAGCCGACGCGTTCGAGGCAATGGACCTTCTGGAGGGTGAACTCCTTGCGGCAGAGCGCGATGCAGCCGTCCTCGTCGAGCGGTTTGCCGCTCCCCTGCAGGGCGAGGCCGCAGCCGTCGTAGATGCGACCGCAGACGCGCCAGCAATCGACGCTCGGAACCTGGAACTGCATGCAGGCGTCCATCTCGTCGCAGGTGGATTCGGAGATGCAGCGCACGTCTTCGTCGAGGACGCTCGGATCCTCCTTGCAGGCGCGTACGCAGTCGGAGCGGCCCGTCCCGAGCCGCCCGCAGGCTTCGAGGTTGTCGCAGGCCGTTTCACAGCCCGGTGGGTCGGAGCAGGCGGCGAGGAGGGTGAGGGCGATGGCGGCGAGCAGGGTGCGCAACGTCAGTTTCGTCGGCATGGTCGTCGGAAGGCGCAGTGGGCACAGGTAGCCGAGTTCTCGGTGGGAGGAAAGTCCTGGATGCGGGCCACGTTCGCCTCCGGATCCGCGAGGCGCGCGCGCATCGCGCGGATCGATTCCTCCATCCGCTGCACGAAGTCGGCGATGGAGGCGGCGTCCACCGGGACCTCCACCTCCTCCATCTCGGGAAGATAGACGACGCGGCATTCGATGCGCTCGAGCGGGACGTCCCAGGCGTCGCGGGCGTAGAGCGCGTAGCCGAGGACCTGGTCGCGATCGGCCTCCCGCATCTTCCCCGTCTTCCAGTCCACCACGACGACGCCGCCGTCCTTGCGGTAGGCGAAGTCGGGCGCCGCGTAGACGGGGATGCCGTCGTGCACGAAGCTCCCCAGCTCGTCGATCGGCAGCCAGGCCTCCCGCGAGAGGGAGCGGGCCAGCGCGGGCCAGCGCGAGCGGAAGAAGGCTTCGAGGCAGCGCTCGACGTTCTCCCAGACCTCGCGCCACTGCTCGGCCGTGACCTCCTCTTCGTACTCGTGCTCCCGCAGGCCGAAGGCCTTGCGATGGCGGTACAAGCCGTCGCGGGACTCGCAAAACTGCGCGCGCATGCCGTGGCGGATCGTCTCGATCACGCGCGCGGGGTCGGGATCGCCCCCGTCGCGCAGCCGCGACAGGACCCACTTGATCGCATCGTGCACGGCGGTGCCGGACCAGGCGTGGCGGTTGGTCAGCTTCTTGAGGAGGTAGAGCTCGCGCACCTCCGGATCCGCGTCACGCTCCCAGCCGCCCCAGCTTCCGTAATACTGGTAGTAATACTGGCGAAGACACGCCTCGAATTTCTCGTGGCGGCTCTTCGACCAGGAGAAGCGGTTCTCGAGCTTCATCGCGCGTCCAGGAAGGGAAGGAAGCCCTTGTTCAACCAGGCGCCACCGTCGGCCACGATGCAGGCGCCGTTGACGTAGGCCGCGCGATCGCTGGCGAGCCAGGCGGCGATCTCGCCGATCTCGTCGGGCGTGCCGAAGCGGCCCAGGGGAACGTTCTGCCGCACCGCCTCCGCCACCGCCGGCGCGGAGAAGAGCTTCTCGGCGCCGCCGGTGTTCTCGATCGGCCCCGGCGCGATGGCGTTGGTCCGAATCCCCCGCACCCCCCACTCGACCGCAAGGCTCTGGGTGAGGCTGAGCACCCCGGCCTTGGCCGCGGCGGAGTGCGCGGTCCCGGGACCGCCGGTCCAGGCGTAGGTGGCCACGACGTTGATCACCGTACCGGCGCGTCCCGCCTCCATCATCCGGGTGCCGAAGGCGTGGGAGCAGTAGAAGGTGCCGTTCAGCACGATGTCGACCACGGTCCGCCAGCCGTTCGGCGAGAGCTTGGCGGCGGGCACCACGAAGTTTCCGGCGGCGTTGTTCACCAGGATCTGCGCGGGGCCGAAGCGCTCGGCCACGCGTTCGGCGACCTCGTTCACCGCCTCCGGATCGCGCACGTCGAGGACGTGGTGCGTCACCTCGCCCCGGACGCCGGCGCGGCGCAGTTCCTCCTCCGCGCGCTCGAGGTTCTCCTTCTTGCGCGAGGCGATGACCACGTTGGCGCCGCGGCGGCCGAGCGCCTTGGCGATCGCGAAGCCGATCCCCGTGGCGCCGCCGGTGACGACCGCCGTCCTTCCCGTGAGGTCTTCCGCTTCCATGCACGGCTCCTTGCCAGGTGGAAGCCCTCACGATACTTCGAGCGGCCGTGGAAAGCTCCCCCTCCATCCCACCGCGGGCGCTGCGGGCGCTGCACAAGGACGTGCTGGCCTGGTACCGACGCTCCGCCCGGGACCTGCCGTGGCGCCGGACCCGAGACCCCTACCGCATCTGGGTGAGCGAGATCATGCTCCAGCAGACGCGGGTGGAGGTCGTGCGGCCGTACTGGCAGCGCTTCCTCGAACGCTTTCCCACGGTGGAGGCGCTGGCGAACGCGCCCGAGGACGAGGTGCTCGCGGCCTGGAGCGGGCTCGGCTACTACGGGCGTGCGCGATCGCTGCACCGCGCCGCGAAGGCGGTGGTCGAGCGCCACGGCGGAACCTTGCCCGCCGACGCCGCCGCCCTCGCGCAGCTCCCCGGCTTCGGTCCGTACACCGTGGCGGCCGTCGGCTCGATCGCCTTCGGCCTGCCGCTCGCCGCGGTCGACGGCAACATCGCCCGGGTGCTGGCGCGCTGGCTCTGCCTCGAGGGCGATCCGCGCGCGGGTGCGCAACGGGCGCGGCTGCAGCGCGCGGCGGAGGCCTTCCTCCCGCCCGAGCTCGCCGGCGACTGGAACCAGGCGCTGATGGAGCTCGGCGCCACGATCTGCGGCCGCAACCCCGCCTGCCTCGCCTGCCCCGCGCAGGCGCACTGCCTCGCCCGGCGGCGGGGACGGCAGGGGGAGATCCCGCCGCCGCGCAGCGCCCGCCAACGCCCCGTGCTCCGGCTCGCCGCGGCGCTGTATCGGCGCGGCGACGCGGTCCTCCTCGCCAAGCGGCCGCCCGAGGGCCTCTTCGCCTCCCTCTGGGAGCTGCCCGCCGTGGAGCTGGGCGAGGGCGAGGCGCCCGCCGCGCGGCTCGCGGAATGGCTGGGCGGCGCCGAGGTGGGGGAAGAGGTGGGCAGCGTCGAGCAGATCCTCACCCACCGGGAGCTGCGCGTGCAGGTCTTCGCCATCGGGGGTGCGCATCCGCCCCGGGTCGGAGCGCCCTACGTGGAGGCGCGGCTCGTCGAGCCCGGCGGGCTGCCGGGCGGGCTCTCCTCCGCCGCCCGCAAGGCCCTGCGCGCGGCCGGTGTCCGGGTGTGAACCGCCTCGGGCGTTGCCCGCTCCTGCGCGCGGCCCAAGGCTAAAAGGTGAAGGCCGCGGGGGAACGGGCGTATGCTGGAAGAGATCACCGCCTCCCGCGGTTCGCCCAACGAATCATGCGACAAACCGGCACGAAGCAAGGCGCCAAGGGTTCAAGACGCAGGACGCTCGTGGAAGCGAGCGTCGTCCCCATCGAGGAGGCGCGCAAGGCGCGCCTCGCGGGCGAGACGGCCCGGAGCGCGCCGCCCCCGCAGGAGGTCGTCGAGGCGCCCGCCGCCGAGGGTGAGGACGAGGAGGTTCTCGAGATCCGCGTGCGGCGCCTGCACCGCCGCGACCTCAAGCGCACCTGGGAATTCCTGAAGCTCGTGTTTCGCGAGGTGAACCGCGAGACGGTGGAGTACCAGCGCCCCCGCTCGCGCCATCGCTTCTACCAGGTCTACGAGGAGGAGGAGGGCGAGCAGATCCTCTTCGAAGTGGGAAAGACCATCGTCGGCTACGCCGAGTGCAGCGTGGAGCCCTCGGGGTCGGACAATTGGATCAACCCCCGCTACTTCGCCAAGCGGGGGATGCGCCCGCTCTTCGTGGACGAGCTCGCCGTGCATCCGGACTACCAGGGCCGGGGCGTGGGTGCCTTCATGCTCGAGCAGCTCCAACACCTCGCGCGCCTGCGCGGCTGCACCCACCTCGTGCTCGAGGTGGCGGAGAACAACAAGAGCGCGCTGAGCTGGTATCGCAGGCGCAACTTCTACAAGCTCGACGCCGCCATCTTCCTCGCCCAGAAGGTGGAGGCGGAGCCGGAGCTCCTTCCTCCGCGCAAGTTGACGGCCCGCCGAGCGGCGTCCCGGAAGGCACGGTCGTCGACCGCCAAGGACGCGGGCGACGCGCGCGAGGTGCTCCGTGGAGTCGCCGAAGAGGCGCGCGACGGAGAGGAATGAGCCCTTCGCGTCGGCTTGCCCCGCGTCGGGGTGCTCAATAGGATCCAGGCCGAATGCACGTACGGATCTTCGGCTTTTCCGCGGCGCTCGTCTTCTTGGCGGCGCTCGGCTTCGTTCTGGTGCAAGCCGATCCGTACGCGAGTCCGCCCGCCGCCGAGGAGGAGCCGACCGGCCCTTCGCCCGAGGAGGAGGCCGCGCGCGCGCAGGAGCAGGCAAAGACGGCGGAGGCCGAGGCCATCGACGAAGAACTCGAAGAGGAGGAGGAACCCTCCATCGACGAGCTGCGCCAGCAGGCCGAGGACGCGCAGCGCCGCGTGGCCGAACACCTCGAGGCCGCCCGCCGCGCCCAGGAAGAGGCGCTGCGCGCCCAGCGCCGCGCCGGGATCCTCCCCGAGACGGAGGGCGAGGCGGCGCTTGCGGGCGATCCCGAGGAACTCGGACGGCGCATCGAGGAGCTGGAGGCGCGCATCGCCGAGCTCGAGGCCGCGCAGGCCCAGGCCGAGGAGGAGGTCGAGGCCCTCGACGAGGATCTCGCGGCGCTCGAGGAGCATGGGGAGATCCTCGAGCGGAGCCGGCAGGCGCGGATCGCCGAGCTCGATCGAGGCATCGCCTCGATGACCCAGCTCTTCGAGACGCTCACCACGGGCAACGCGGACATCGAGGGTGCGCTCGCCAACCTCTCCCGCCAGCTCGCCGGCACCTCGGACGAAGCGGCTCGCTACGCGGGCGAGGACGAGGCGCGCTGGATCGGCCTCGCCCAGAATTCGGTGGAGGCGGCGCGGGAAGCCCTGAACCGGCGGGATCTCTACGCCGCCCGCGTCGCCCTGGGCGTGGCGCTCTACCAGGCCCAGGCCGCCAAGCGGGCGGCCGAGCTCGCGGGGCCGAACCCGCTCGTTCCCTGAACTCGATCGAGGCCGTCCGCCGGCCGGAGCGGTGGCCGGTGCGGGCCGCCGACGCCTAGCCGGGGCCAATTCCGGGCGAGGCTGCGAGGTCAGGTTTTGGTCTCGGTCGATAACCCGGAAGGAGACGTTAAACCCGTCATCCTCGACGTCGACTTGTGATAGGCTGACCACGCTCGGTGGGCAGCCCTTGCGTGCGG
>DATGOH010000090.1:0-11264 GCA_035306165.1 Ferdinandcohnia sp. | reverse complement strand
AGGAGGGTGAAGCAATCGGGAAGGGCGAAGATCGCGTCGCCGAGAGCGCCTTCGCGCGCGAGGCGGTCCACGCGGTCCAGGAGGTTCTCGCTCCAGGGATCCTCCTCGACCAGCGCCGCCGCGGTGCCGCCGTAGGCGGCGAGCACCCAGATCACGGGAAGGGGGCGTTCCACCACCTCCGGCACCAGGAGGCGCAGCGTGCGGCGATGCGGATCGCCGAGCGGATTGCCGGCGAGGAGCCGGCTCTCGATGGGCAGGGTGACGAGGCGATAGCGCGACATGGTCGCAGTCTACCCATCCGTGGCCGCCGTCCCCACATTAGGGGCGTGAAGCGTTCGGACACCACCTACCCCGTCGGCCCCGACGACGAAGTCACCCGCGAGCTCGTCGGTTTCGACAGCGACATGGACATGGCCGACCCCGGCGACGCCGGCAACGGCGCCAGTCCCTTCGGCGGCGACTTCACCGGTGGCTATCCCGAGCCCCTCGAGGAGCCGCCCGACGTCCCTCCGGACATCCTTCCGGACCGCATCGAGGTCTGGCCCGAGCAGGAGGCGGCCGAGGTCGCCGAGGAGGACGGGCTCACGGCGCGGCCGACCGAGCCGCCGCCCATCGATCCCGAGCGCCATCCCTGAGGACGCGCACGCCTCGCCCGCAGGCCGTGCACCCCGCGGCGTTCACTGAACGACGATTCAGTTTGGATTGCCGCATGGCGTCACCCGCCCTATAACCTGAGGGCTACGGAAAGGCGCGCCGTGGCAAAACGGGCGCGCCTTCGCCAGCGGGGAGGCGAGCCTCGCCTTCCGAGGAGAAGGCAGCATGGCGCAGACGGGAAGGCGCGTGGCGATCGTCGCGGGGCTTCGCACCCCCTTCGCCCGCGCGAACGGAATCCTTTCCAAGATGAGTGCCCTCGATCTGGGCACGGCGGTGGTCTCCGAACTGATCGCCCGCTACGAAGTGCCGCGCGACGAGGTCGATCTCCTCGTCTACGGCCAGGTGATCCCCTCCCTGACCGCGCCGAACATCGCGCGGGAGATCGTGCTCTCCTCCTCGCTGCCGCGCGAGGTGGACGCCTACTCGGTGAGCCGCGCCTGCGCCACCTCCATCCAGGCGATGACCGACGTGGCCGACCGCATCGCGCTCGGCATGGCCGACCTGGGGATCGCGGGCGGCGCGGAGAGCCTCTCGAACGTCCCCTTCTCGGTCTCGCCCCGCCTTGCCGACGCGTTGGTGCGCGCCTCCAAGGCCAAGGACATCCCCTCCAAGCTCAAGAGCTTCGCCGACGTCTCCGCCAAGGACCTCCTCCCCATCCCGCCCTCGCTCAAGGAGCGGACGACCGGGCTGACCATGGGGGAGAGCGCGGAGAAGATGGCGCGTGAGAACGGCATCTCCCGCGAGGCGCAGGACGTCTTCGCCAAGCGCTCGCACGATCGCGCGGCCCGCGCCTGGGACGAGGGCAAGTACGACGCGGAGGTGATGCGCCTTCCGGTGCCCCCCGACTACGAGAAGGTCGCCCACTTCGACGATTTCATCCGCCGCGACACCAACCTCGAGAAGATGGCGGCCCTGCCTCCCGTCTTCGACAAGCAGTACGGCACCATCACCGCGGCGAATTCCTCGGGGTTGACCGACGGTGCCTCGGCGCTCCTCTTGATGAGCGAGGAGAAGGCGCGGGCGCTCGGCTACGAGCCGCTCGGCTACATCCGCTCCTACGCCTACGCCGCCGTCGATCCCAAGGAGCAGATGCTCATCGGTCCGGCGATCGCCACGCCCCGCGCCCTCGACCGCGCCGGGATGAAGCTCGCGGACATGGACGTGGTGGACGTGCACGAGGCCTTCGCCGCCGTGGTGCTCTCGATCCTCCAGGCCTGGGATTCGCGCCGCTTCGCGGAGGAGAAGCTGGGGCGTTCCGAGCCGGTGGGCGCGGTGGACGACGACAAGCTCAACGTCAACGGCGGCTCGGTGGCGCTCGGACATCCCTTCGCCGCGACCGGCGGGCGGATGGTCCTCAACACCCTCAACGAACTTCGCCGCCGCGGCGGGCAATTCGGTCTGGTCACCCTCTGTGCGGCCGGCGGGCTGGCGGCCGCCGTCGTCCTGGAGCGTGCGTGATGGAGAGAGCCGTGAGAGAACCCGACTACCGGCTGCTGCGCGTGGAGAGGCTCGAGGGCGGCGTAGCCCACGTCGTGCTCGACGACCCCGACGAGCCCGTCAACACGATCTCCGAGGCATTGGGCGAGGAGATCCAACGCCTCTGGCCCGCGCTCCAGTCGGACGAGAGCGTCCGCGCGATCCTCATTTCGTCGGGCAAGAGGGGCAGCTTCGTCGCCGGGGCGAAGCTGGAGATGATCCAGAAGGTGCGCACCGCCGAGGAGGCGGAGAAGCTCGCGCGCTTCGGCCAGGCGATGTTCGACGAGATCGCCGCGAGTCGTAAGCCCGTGGTGGTGGCCATCGAAGGTGCGGCGCTCGGCGGCGGCCTCGAGCTCGCGCTCGCCTGCCACTACCGCCTCGCCTCGCTGAGCAAGGCGACCAAGCTCGGCCTGCCGGAGACGCAGCTCGGCCTCATCCCCGGCGCGGGCGGCACGCAGCGCCTGCCTCGCCTCGTCGGCATCGAGAAGGCGCTCGACCTCATCCTCACCGGCAAGCAAGTCGACGCCCGTCGCGCCCTGAAGATGGGCCTGGTGGACGAGGCGGTGCCCGAGCCGCTCCTCTTGCAGGTGGCGATCGACCGCGCGCGCGCCCTGGGCGAGGGCCGGCATCCGACGAAGGCGCGTAGGGGCGGCTTGCGCCCGCCGAGCGCCGAGCGCCTGCGCAACCTCGCCCTGGAAGAGAATCCCCTCGGCCGTCGTCTGCTCTTCAACCAGGCGCGCAAGCAGGCCCTGCAGAAGTCGCGCGGCCACTATCCCGCCATCCCCGCCGCCATCGAGGCGGTGCAGGTGGGCATCGAGCAGGGCATGCGGCGGGGCCTGGAGAAGGAGGCCGAGCTCTTTGGACAGCTCGCGGTCAGCGACGTCTCCCGCCAGCTCGTCCGCATCTTCTTCGCCCAGACCGCGCTGAAGAAGGAGACCGGCGTCGACGATCCCGCGGTGCGGCCGCGGGAGGTGAAAAACATCGGGATGATCGGCGCCGGCCTGATGGGCGGTGGCATCGCCTACGTCTCCGCCGCCATCGCCGGCATCCCCGTGCGCTTCAAGGAGAGGGACGACGAGGCGCTCGCCCGCGGCTTCGCCTACGTCCGCCGCGTCCTCGACGACCGGGTCCGGCGCCGGCGGATCACGCACGCCGAGCGGGAGGAGATCCTCCACCGCGTCACCGGCGCCACCCGGTACGAGGGCTTTGGCAACATGGACCTCGTGATCGAGGCCGTCTTCGAGGACCTCGATCTCAAGCACCGGGTGATCCGCGAGCTCGAGGAGGTGATCCCCGCGCACTGCATCATCGCCTCGAACACCTCCACGCTGCCGATCTCCCGCCTCGCCGAGGCGTCGAAGCGGCCGGAGAACGTGGTGGGGATGCACTACTTCTCGCCGGTGGAGAAGATGCCCCTGCTCGAGGTGATCCGCGGGAAGAAGACCGCGCCCGAGGTGATCGCCACCGCCGTGGCCGTGGGCAAGGCCCAGGGCAAGACGGTGATCGTGGTCGACGACGGGCCGGGCTTTTACACCTCGCGCATCCTCGCCCCCTACATGATGGAGGCGGCGTGGCTGCTCGCCGAGGGCGGCGACGTGGAGCAGATCGACCGCGCCATGCGCGACTGGGGCTTCCCCGTCGGCCCCTTCACCCTGCTGGACGAGGTGGGGATCGACGTGGGCCAGAAGGTGACCCAGACCATGGTCTCCGCCTTCGGCGACCGCATGCTCCCGCCCGAGGCTTTCGAGCGCGTGGTCGCGGACGGTCGGCTCGGTCGCAAGAACAAAAAGGGCTTCTACCTCTACGGCGGCAAGAAGAAGGGCGTCGATCCCACCGTCTACGACCTCCTCGGCGAGGGAAGGGCGCGCAAGCGCTTCTCGCCCGAGGAGATCCAGGAGCGCCTCTACCTCCAGATGTGCAACGAGGCGGCGCTCTGCCTGCAGGAGGGGATTCTGCGCAGCCCGCGCGACGGTGACGTGGGCGCCATCTTCGGGCTGGGCTTCCCGCCCTTCCGCGGAGGCCCCTTCCGCTGGATGGACACCCTGGGCACCCAGGAGGTGGTGCGCCGCCTGCGCATCTACGAGGAGCGGATCGGCCACCGCTTCCGCCCGGCGCAGCTCCTCGTGGACATGGCCCGCGAGGGCAAGAGCTTTTATCCCTGAGCGACCGCGGGTCCGGTCGCCGCATCCACGGGGCGCAGGCGCGAAAAACCACGGGTTCCCGACGTCGATCTCCGAGCATCGGCCGGCGTCTTCCGCTATAACGGACGAACCTTCGTTATGCCGGATGTCCGCCCCCCGGGAGGCCGCATCCGGCTTTCGGCCCCGAGGGGGCCCGTGGAGTTCGGAATGGCGAGGAACTTCGTATTTGCGTCCGAGTCGGTCACGGAGGGCCACCCGGACAAAATCTGCGACCGGATCTCCGACGCGATCCTCGACGAGCACCTCCGCAAGGCCAAGCAGCCCCCGCGCGTGGCGGTGGAGGCCCTCGTGAAGACGGGCTTCGTGGTCGTGGCCGGCGAGGTGAGCTCGGATGCGCAGATCGACGTGGCCTCGATCGTCCGCCGGACCATCCTCGACATCGGCTACGACCGCGCCGAGTACGGCCTGGACGGCGCCAACTGCGGCGTGCTCGTGGCCATCGAGCAGCAGTCGCCCGAGATCTGGCAGGGCGTGGAAAACGGCGGCGCGGGCGATCAGGGGATGATGTTCGGCTACGCCTGCCGCGAGACCGAGACCCTCATGCCCGCGCCCATCCACTGGGCCCACCGGCTCACCCGGCGGCTCGCCGAGCTGCGCCGGAGCGGGGAGCTCCCCTGGCTGCGCCCGGACGGCAAGGCGCAGGTGGCGATCGAGTACCGCGACGGCAAGCCGCACCGCTTCACCTCCGTGGTCGTCTCCGCGCAGCACGACCCCATGGATCGGAAGGCGCTAAAGGAGGCGATCGAGGAGGCGGTGATCCGCGCCGTGCTTCCCGCCGAGATGCTCGAGGGGACCAAGCTCTGGATCAACCCCACGGGGAGCTTCGTGGAGGGCGGGCCCAAGGCCGACGCCGGCCTCACCGGGCGCAAGATCATCGTGGATACGTACGGCGGCCGCGGCCGCCACGGCGGCGGCGCCTTCTCGGGCAAGGATCCGACCAAGGTGGATCGTTCCGCCGCCTACATGATGCGCTACGTGGCCAAGAACGTGGTCGCGGCGGGGCTGGCCGAGGCCTGCGAGGTGCAGGTGGCCTACGCCATCGGCGTCGCCGAGCCCGTGAGCGTGCACGTGGACACCTTCGGCACCGGCAAGGTGGAGGACGCCCGGATCGAGGAGGCCATCCGCCGCACCTTCCGCCTCACGCCGCAGGGGATCATCGAGACGCTCGACCTCCTTCGCCCCATCTACGAGAAGACCGCCGCCTACGGCCACTTCGGCCGGGAGGACGCGGACTTCCCGTGGGAGCGGACCGACAAGGTGGAAGCCCTGCGCGACGCCGTGGGCCTGAGGTAGCGCTTGTCCGTCCTGGAAGCGATCGTCCTGGGGATCGTGCAGGGGCTGACCGAGTTTTTGCCGATCTCCTCCACGGCCCATCTGAAGATCGTGCCGAAGCTGCTCGGCTGGGCGGATCCCGGCGCCTCCTTCTCCGCCGTGATCCAGCTCGGGACCGTGGCGGCGGTGCTCGGCTACTTCCGGCGCGACCTCTGGTCCATCGCCAAGGGGGTCTTCCGCGGCCTGCGCGCAGGGCGGCCGCTCCAGGATTCCGACGCGCGCCTGGGCGTGTACATCGCCGCCGCCACGGCGCCGATCGTCGTCTGCGGTCTGGCCTTCCAGTCGGCCATCCGCACCGAGCTGCGCAGCCTCTACGTGATCTCCGCCTCGCTCATTCTCGTGGGCGTGGCCATGGCCTGGGCCGATCGGCGCCAGGCCTTGGCCCCCCTGCGCAAGCGGGAGGTGAGCTTCGGGGATGCAATGTTCGTGGGCTTCGCGCAGGCCCTGGCCCTCATCCCGGGCGTGTCGCGCTCGGGCTCGACCATCGCCGCCGGCCTCTTCCGCGGGCTCGACCGGGCGGAGGCGGCGCGCTTTTCCTTCCTCCTCTCGGTTCCCGCGGTCACCGCGGCCGGCGTGAAGGAGGGCTACGAGCTCGCCCGCCAGGGCTTCGGCGGCGAGGGCGCACTCCCCCTCGCGGTGGGCACCTTCTTCTCCTTCGTGGTGGGCTATGCGGCCATCGCGGGCCTCATCGCCTTCTTGAAAAGGCGCTCCGTGATGGTTTTCGTGGGCTATCGGATCGCGCTGGGCCTCTTTCTTCTCGCCCTGCTCGGCGCGGGGGTGTTGGAGCACCTGGGTTGATTCCGGATCGCGTCCTCCAAGCACTGCGCGACGCGCTCGCCTCCCGAGCGCCGGGCGAGCTGCGCGAGCCGCCGGGATACCGCCCCGCTTCCGTTCTCGTTCCCATCCACCCGCGCGCCGACGACCTCGACATCGTCTTCATCCAACGCAGCGACGATCTCCCGCACCACGCCGGCCAGATCGCCTTCCCGGGCGGGAGCCGCGAGCCCGAGAAGGAGGACGCGCTCCGCTGCGCGCTCCGCGAGGCGGAGGAGGAGGTGGGCCTTTCGCCCGCGCGGGTGGAGGTGCTCGGGGCGATCGAGCCCTGCTTCACCCCCTCGGGCTTCGCCATCTCCCCCTTCGTCGGCCGGATCGAGGTGGAGCCGAGCGTGCTGCGCCCCGATCCGCGGGAGATCGCCCGCATCTTCACCGTTCCGCTGGGCGCGCTCGTCGAGCCCGGCGCCTACCGTCGCGCGCTTTTCGGCCCCGACCGACCCCTCGAGTTCTTCGTCTACGGCGACGACGTGATCTGGGGCGCCACGGCCCGCATCCTGCGCCGGGTCATCGAGCTCGCGCGCGGCGAGAGCCTGCAACCCGAGGGGCCGATCCCCTGGGATCGCATCCGCTTCTGAACCCTCGTGCGCGCGCCCGGGCGCGGCTCGTGGTAAGGGTCGCGCCATGACCACGCCCCGCGTCTTTCCCCTGGTGCTCGCGGGCGGCAGCGGCACCCGCTTCTGGCCCCTGTCGCGCAAGAGCCGGCCCAAGCAGTTCCTCTCCCTCGTCGACCGGCCCCTGGTCGTGGAGACGGTGGCGCGCCTCGAGGGCCTGTGCGCGCGCGCGGATCTCGCCGTGATCGCGGGGGAAGAGCACGAGGCGGAACTCCGTCGCCTCCTGCCGGAGGTGGCCATCCTGGTGGAGCCCGCCGCGCGCGGCACCGCGCCGGCGATCGGCTTGGCCGCCCTGCGCGCGGTCGCCGCCGATCCGGACGCGGTGCTCCTCGTCCTTCCCTCCGATCACGCCATCGGCGATCCAGGGGCCTTCCGCCGCGCCCTGCGCCAGGCGATCGATCTCGCCGCCGAAGGCGATCTCGTCACGCTGGGCATTCCCCCCACGCGGCCGGAGACGGGCTTCGGCTACATCCGGGTGGGCGAGCCGCTCGCCGGGCGGCCCTTCGCCCACCGCGTGCGCGCCTTCGTCGAAAAGCCCGATCGCGCCACCGCCGAGCGCTACCTCGAGGCCGGCTCCTACCTGTGGAACGCGGGCGTCTTCGCCTTCCGGGCGGACCGCATCCTCGAGGAGATCGCCGCGCACGCGCCGGAGGTCCATGCGGCCCTCGCGCCCATTCGGGCGGCGGTCGACGGGCCCGACTTCGAGGCGGCGGTGCGCGCGCATTTCCCCCGCGCCCCCACCATCTCGATCGACTACGCCGTCATGGAAAAGAGCGCGCGGATCGCCGTCGTCCCCTGCGACTGCGGCTGGTCCGACCTGGGGACCTTCGCGGCGCTGGAGGAGATCGTCGCGGCCGACGCGGCGGGGAACGTGGTCAGCGGCGAGGCCTTCGCCATCGACTCGCGCCGCAACGTGGTCTGGGCCCGTCCCGGCAAGCCCATCGCCCTGGTCGGATGCGAGGATCTCATCGTGGTGGATACCGAGGACGCGCTCCTCGTCTGCCGCCGCGATCGCGCCCAGGAGGTGCGCAAGGTGGTCGAAACCCTCGAACGGGCGGGCCGCGGCGATCTCGTTTGACATGCGCCCGGGGGCCGACTAAATCCCCGTTCGATGAATCGAATGGAGATTCGGCCCGCATGACGATCGCTTCGCGCCGGGAGAGGGAGATCGCGCGCACCCGCCAGGACATCCTGGAGGCGGCAGCGCGCGCCTTCGCACGGAACGGCTACCAGGCCGTGACGATGCAGGAGATCGCCAAGGAGGCGGGCTACACCGCCGCCTCGCTCTACAGCTACTTCGAGAGCAAGGAGGCGATCCTGGCGGGCCTGCGCGAGCTGGTCCTCAGCGAGAGCCTCTCGATCTTCGAGCAGCCCGTTCCCGCCAGCCTCTCGTTGCGCGACAAGCTCCTCGTCCTCTTCGAGCGCCAGTACGAGATCGCCCTCAAGCGCCGGGAGATCGCCGGGCTCTTGCACCTGGGCGGCGGCAACCCGGCGGACCTCTGCGAGCTCCACAAAAGCCGCATGCACGCGCTCGCCGCTTTCTTGCGCAAGAACGCCCGGCCGGAGGAGCTCGGTGGACACGCCCCCGAGGACGTGGCGCTGATGCTCGCCGGGATCGGCGGGGCCTTCTTCGCCCAGTGGCTCCTCGATCCGCAGCAGGGCTGGCTCGAAGAGCGCATCCCCCGGGCGCTGGACGTGCTGCTCTCGGGCCTTCGTGCCACCTCGGCGGAATCTTCCCGTGACCAATGAATTTTCTCCGTCGGCGTCGTCCAAGGGGTGCGCGGACCCGCTTGGGACGGACGTGACGGAACGAGTTGACGCTCGATTTTCCGTGGCTATAACGCCCGTTCGAAATTTTCTAACGGCCGTTCGACGGCCCAGACGGATGGAACCTATGCGCCGTTTGCTCCTTCTCCCCCTCCTCGCCCTGGCCGGCTGCTCGAGCGCCAGCAGCAAGGTCAGCCTCCCCGCCGAGGCCGCCGAGGTCGCGCTCGGCGTGCGGGTCGTGGCGCCCCGGGACCGACTGGACGAGGGCCTGGTCCGCGTCACCGGACGGATCGTCCCCAAGCGCGAGGCCTCGGTCAGCCCGCGCGCGAACGGCACCGTCGCCGAGCTCCTCGTGGACGTGGGTGACCGCGTGAAGAAGGGCCAGGTGATGGCGCGCCTGGACACCGCCAACGCCGTCATCGCCCTCGATCAGGCGCGCGCCGCCCGAGCGATGGCCGAGGCCGCTTTCGAGAACGCGAAGCTCGGCCTCGAGCGGGCGCAGCAGCTCCACAAGACGGGCGGCGTCGCCCAAGCGCAGCTCGACGCCGCCGAGTCCGGCTACCGGCAGGCGGAGGCGGGGCTGAAGCAGGCCGTCGCCGCCGAGAAGGCCGCCGCGCAGATGCTCGCGGACCACACCATCCGCGCGCCCTTCGACGGCGTGGTCACCGCGCGCCAGGCGAAGCTCGGCGAGTTCGCGGCGGTCGGCGTCCCCGCCTTCACCCTCGTGGACGTCGACGACCTCGAGATCGTGCTGCCCGTGCCCGAGACCGTGGTGGACGCGGTGCGGCCCGGCATGGAGGTCTCGGGCGTGGTCAATCCCACCGGCCATCCCTTCACCGCGAAGGTCCGCGTGGTCGGCGAGGTGGTGGACGACGCCGGGCGCACGGTGGAGGTGCGCGCCGATCTCACCGGGGACCGCCACCCGCAGGTGCGGCCCCAGGCGATGGTGGAGGTGAGCTTCGCCTCCTCCGAGGCCCAGGGGCTCTTCCTCCCGCGCCAGGCGCTGCGCGGGACCACGGAGGCGCCCTTCGTCTGGGTGGTGGAGGACGGCGTGCTCGTGCGCCGCGCGGTCCGCGCCGAGGTCCTCTCCCCCGGCACCGTGCGCGTGCTCGAGGGTCTTTCCGGCGGCGAGGCCGTCGTGGCCGACGCCGGGGGCAACTTCCACGAAGGCATGAAGGTCCGCCCGCTGCGGTGACGCCCACCCGGGACGAGATGCAATGAATCCGATCCAAGTCTTCATCCGCCGGCCCGTCTTCACCACCATGCTCCTGCTCTCGGTGGTGGTGTTCGGCCTGTACGCCTACCCGCGCATCGGCGTGGACTCGATGCCGAACGTCGACTTCCCGGTGGTCACCGTCACGGTGATCCATCCGGGCGCCGACCCCGAGAGCATGGAGCGCGACGTCGCCGAGCCGATCGAGGAGGCGATCAACACCATCTCGGGTCTGGACAAGCTCCGCTCCATCAGCGTCGACTCGGTGACCCAGGTCATCGCGATGTTCGACCTGGACAAGGATCCGGACGTCGCGGCACAGGAGGTGCGGGACAAGGTCCAGAGCCAGATCAACCTCCTCCCGCCGGACATCGAGACGCCGATCATCGACAAGTTCGACATCGGTGCGGTCCCGATCGCCTATCTCGCGCTCTCCGGTCCGGTGCCGATCGAGGAGCTCACCCGCATTGCGGAGGACGTGGTCAAGCCCCTGCTGCAGCAGCAGAGCGGCGTCGGCCAGGTGGAGATCCAGGGTGGCCGCGAGCGCGAGATCCGCGTGGAGGTCGATCCCGATCGGTTGCGCGGCTACGGCCTGGCGGTGAGCGACGTGGCGGCGGCGCTCGCCGCGCAGAACCTGGACGTTCCCGGCGGTCGCACGAAGGAGCCCGGACGCGAGCGGACGGTGAAGCTCACCGCCCAGGCCAAGTCCGTGGAGGAAATTCGAGACATCATCATCCCGGCGCCCACGCCCGCTCCCGTGCGCGTGCGCGACGTGGCCAACGTGATCGACGGCCCGGAAGAGGCGCGGTCCATCGCCACCTTCCAGGGGCAGAGCGCCGTCTCGCTCGTCGTGCAGAAGCAGTCCGGGGCCAACACCACCGCCGTGGCCGAGGCCGTGATCGGCGCGCTGCCCACCATCGAGCGCCAGCTGCCCGAGGGCGCGCGCATCGACGTGGTCTACGACGGCTCGCGCTTCATCCGCGCCTCGATCGACGCGGTGAAGGAGGACCTGCTCGTCGGCGGCATCCTCGCCGTGCTGATCGTGCTCCTCTTCCTCCGCAACCTGCGATCGACGCTGGTGGCGGCCGTGGCGCTCCCCACCTCGGTGATCGGGACCTTCGCTTTCATGAAGGCCCTCGACTTCACCTTCAACAACGTCACCATGCTGGCGCTCAC
>DATGOH010000089.1:0-4334 GCA_035306165.1 Ferdinandcohnia sp. | reverse complement strand
GAGGGGATCGATGCGGTGCGACCCCTGCTCGCCTCGGAGGCGCGGGCGCGCCTTTCCGAAGACCCAAAGATTGACACTGTGGAAGACGGGGTCCTACAGTCGGAGGCACCCCAGCGGGACCCGACCCCATGAACGTTGCTTCGTACGCGCTGACGGACGTCGGTCGTCGCCGGACCGAGAACGAGGACGCCTTCATCGCCGACGAGGAGGTGGGCCTCTTCGCGGTCTGCGACGGCATGGGCGGACATGCCGCCGGCGAGATCGCCTCCACCCTCGCCCTCGAGATCCTGCGCAAGGAGGTGCGCAGCAACACGCGCGTCCTCCGCGCGCTCGCCGCCGACGCCTCGGGGCAGCACCGCGCCGCCGCCGTGGAGCTGATGGAGCGGGCGGTGCAGCGGGCCTGCCGCGAGATCTACCGGATGGCCGAGGCCGATCCCACCAAGCGCGGCATGGGGACGACCTGCGCCGCGCTGCTCATTGCCGGTGGCAAGGGCGTGATCGCCCACGTCGGGGACTCGCGCATCTACCTGCTGCGCAACGGCCAGCTCCACCAGCTCACCGAGGATCACACCCTCGTCCAGACCCAGCTCAAGCAAGGCGTCATCACGCCGGACGAGGCGGAGACCTCGCCCTTCCGCAACGTGATCACGCGCGCGGTCGGCATCCAGGAGTCGGTGCAGGTCGACACCCTTCTCACCGATATCCTCCCCGGCGATCTCTTCCTGCTCTGCTCGGACGGTCTGCACGGCTACCTGGACGAGGCGGAGACGCAGCGGCTCCTCTCGACCGAGTCGCCGGATCGCCTGCCGCGCATCCTGGTGGACCTGGCCAACGAGCGCGGCGGCCGGGACAACATCACCGTCGTCATCGTCCGGGCCACCGGCGCGGCCGATCCGGAGCGGGTGAGCGAGGCCGAGGCGCGGTTGCAAGCCATCCAGCGCATCCCGCTCTTCCGGCACCTGACCTACAAGGAGCAGATGGCCGTCCTCGCCATCGCCCACTCGCGGAGCTGGGACGCCGGGCGGATCATCGTCGAGGAGGGCCAGCCCGGCGATCAGCTCTTCATCGTGGTGAAGGGCCGCGTCTCGATCGAGACCGAGGGCCAGGTCCTCGCCGAGCTCCGCCCGGGCGCCCACTTCGGGGAGATGGGCCTCATCGAGCACGCGCCGCGCTTCGCCACCGTCCGCGCGGTCGAGCCCACGACCTGCGTGGTGCTCGGGCGCAACGAGCTCTTGGCGCTGATGCGGCGCGAGCCGGTGCTCGCGGTCAAGCTCCTGTGGAGCCTGGTCCACGCCCTCTCCGAGCGGTTGCGCGCGGCCAACGCGGGCATGGCGATGAAGGGCCGCCGCAGCGATCCCACCTTCTTCGGCAAGCCGTAGCACGGCGCCCAGTTGGCAGTTTCCATGCAGCATCCCGCGACGAAGATCCCCGTCGGCGTGGTCGGGGCCACCGGCCTGGCCGGGCAGCAGCTCCTTTCGGCCCTCGTCGATCATCCGCTCTTCGAGGTGCGGCGGGTGGCGGCCAGCGCGCGCAGCGCCGGCAAGACCTACGCCGAGGCGATGCGCACCGAGCAGGGCGGTTCGAGGTGGCACACGAGCCCCACCATCCCCGACGCCATTGCGGCGCTGCGGGTGGAAGACGCCCTCGACTTCGATCCGGAGGGCCTCGGCCTCGTCTTCACCGCCGTCGACGGCGAGCACGCGCGCCCGCTCGAAGAGCGGCTCGCCGCCTCCGTCCCCGTCGTCTCCACCGCGAGCGCCTTCCGCTACGACGAGGACGTCCCGCTCGTCCTGCCTCCGATCAACCCGGACCACACCGCGCTCGTCGAGGTCCAGCGCGCGCGGCGGGGATGGAAGGGCTTCGTCGTGCCCATCCCCAACTGCACCACCACCGGATTGGCCACGACCCTCGCTCCGCTCGCCGAGCGCTTCGGGGTGCGGCGCGTCCTGATGACCTCGCTGCAGGCGGTCTCGGGCGCGGGCCGCTCGCCCGGCGTGGTCGCCCTCGACGTGGTGGACAACATCGTCCCCTACATCCCCAAGGAAGAGGAGAAGGTCGAGCGCGAGACGCGCAAGATCCTCGGGCGGTTGGAAGGCGAAACGATCGCCCCGCATCCGCTCGCTCTCTCGGCGACCTGCACCCGCGTCGCGGTGCTCGACGGGCACACGGAGAGCGTCTTCGTCGAGCTCGAACGGAAGGCCGCGCCGGAGGAGGTGGCGGAGGCGATGCGAAGCTGGGAGGGAGCGCCCGCGGCGCGCGCACTCCCCTCGGCACCGGCCCGCTGGATCGTGGTGCACGACGATCCCTACCGGCCGCAGCCGCGTCTGGACCGCGAGGCGGGGGAGGGGATGGCCACCTCCGTGGGCCGCATCCGGCCCGAGCGCCTCTTCGACGCGGGCGTGAAGTACGTCCTCGTCTCCCACAACACCAAGGCGGGGGCGGGCAAAGGAGCCGTGCTCCTCGCGGAGCTGCTGGCCGCCCAGGGCCGATTGTAAATTTTGCATTGTGGCCGGATTCCAGGTAGGCCTGGAGGCCCATGCGCTCGCTTCTGAAGATCGGCCTGACTCTCGTCATCCTCCTCGGCGCGGTGATCTGGGTGGTGCGCGCCTTCGATGCGCAGAAGACGCGGAACGCCTACCGCCTGGCCCGGGAGGAGCTGCGTTCGGAGTTCCTCGCCCGCGCCCCTTGGGTGTTCGGCCTCGAGGATCCGGACCTCTACCGCCGCGAGATCCGCGGCCTGCTGCGCTGGTATCTCCAGCGGGTGGAGGAGCTCGACAAGCGCTTCCCCGCGCTGAGCCCCCCGCGCGACGCGTACCTCGAGGAGCTCGAGGCGCGCCAGGCGGCGGGGCGGATCGACCCGCACGAGGCCGAGGCCTACCGCGAATCCTACGAGCAGGTGGCCGAGGTCTGGGCGGCGCTCGCCGACGGCAGCTACGCCCCGGAGCGCAGCGGCGTGGGCAGCGGCATGCGCCTGGACTTCCTCCCCGGCAAGCCCACGCTCGTGGAGGGCCAGCGCGCGGTGCGCGGCCGCTTCGTCCTCTGGGGCGCCCAGCGCGGCCGGGTGGAGGAGGACGTGGCCGGCGTCGAGGCGACGCGCATCCAGACCTACGCGGTCTTCCACGACGTGCAGGTCGAGCTCTTCGACGAGCGCGGAAAGCCCATGGGCCGAATGAGCTTCGGCCTGCCCTACGGCACCTACGTGCCCGTGCCCGAGCAGCGCATCGACGCCTTCCCTCCGCTGGCCTTCGTGGGGGACTACGCGATTCCGCTCGTTCCCCATCGGGCCCACACGATGGAGATGAAGGCGACGGTGATCTCGCGCTCCGTCACCGGCGCGGAGATCCGCGCGGACTTCACCTGGAAGGAGCCGGTGCCGTCGCACTGGAAGCTGGCCGAGGGTGAGGCCTGGGAAGGGGCGCAGGTCGGCCATCGGGAAGAGTGAAGGACGGGGCGGTTTCTGGTAGACGGGGGGCCATGGTGGATTCCGCCCTGATCTCCCTCCTCCGCTTCTTGCCGAAGAACGCGCTTTCGCGCCTGGTCGGCCGCATCACGCGGCTGGAGGGGGGGAAGACCGCCCACCAGCTCGCCATCCGCGCCTTCTGCAAGCAGTACGACGTGGCGGTGGAGGAGGCGGAGCTCCCGCTCGAGGCCTATGCCACCTTCGCCGACTTCTTCACCCGCCGGCTCAAGCCCGGCGCCCGCCCCATCGTGGAGGGCGAGGACGTGCCGGTCAGCCCGGTGGACGCGGCGGTGAGCTGCGCCGGCATCGCCACCGAGGGCAAGCTGATCCAGGCCAAGGGCAAGGACTACACCCTGGAAAAGCTCCTCGGCTCCGTCGCGGAGGCGGCGCGCTTTTCCGGGGGGGCCTACGCGACTCTCTATCTCTCGCCGCGCGACTACCACCGCATCCACGCGCCGCTCGGCGGCCACATCGTGGGCTACTCCCACCTCCCGGGCACGCTCTGGCCCGTCAACCGTCCGTCGGTGCGCAGCGTTCCGGAACTCTTCGCCGTCAACGAGCGGTTGATCACCTATCTGGACACGCCCGTGGGCGAGGTGGCCGTGGTCGCGGTCGGCGCCACCTGCGTGGGCAGGATCCGCGCCCTCTACGACGACGTCGTCACCAACGAGAAGAAGCCCGCTCGCCACCACCGCTACGAGACGCCCATCCCGGTGCAGAAGGGAGACGAGATCGCGGTCTTCGAGATGGGCAGCACCGTGATCCTGGTCTTCGAGCCCGGGCGCGTGGATCTCGATCCCCGTCTGGTGCCGGGCGCCGTGGTCCGGGTGGGCGAACGCATCGGCCGAAAGGCCCGCGAGGAAGCCGCATCGTG
>DATGOH010000088.1:0-4061 GCA_035306165.1 Ferdinandcohnia sp. | reverse complement strand
GATCTCCGTCGCGCCGGCGAACGGTGATCCCCTCGGTACCCACGTCCTCGAGCAGGTAGCGCTGGTTCTTCTCGATCACGCGCTGCTGCAGCCAGCGGCCGACCAGCATCAGGAGGACGAAGACGTTGAGCGTATCGAAGTAGTACAGCTCGCCCCGCCCGCCGCGCGCGTGGTAGAGCGAGGCGCCGAAGGCGAGCAGGATGCCCATGGCGATGGGCAGGTCGAGGTGGAGGATGCCGCTAGAGAGCGCCTTCCACGCCGAGCGCAAGAAGGGCCAGCCGCCCACGAAGACCACCAGCGTGGAGAACGCGACCGAAAGCCAGGTGAAGAGCTCGTAGACCTTGCCCTCCTCCGGCGTCAGGCCCGTGTAGAACGCCAGGGAGAAGAGCATCACGTTCCCGGCGAGGGCGAAGGTCGCGCCGATGCGAAGGAGCAGCGAACGGTTGCTCTCCGAGGAGACCTTCTTGCTCGGTCCAAAGAGGTAGCCGAACTCCTCCACGCGGGAGACGAAGCGCTTCGGATCGAATTCCCCCTTCTTCCAGGCGAGGCGCACCTTCCCCAGGCCGGGGTTCACCTGGATGGAGACGCCGCCCTTCTCGCGCCGGAAGAGTTCGTCCATCAGCCAGACGCAGGCGGCGCAGTGGATGCCCTGGACGTCGAGGTCCAGGCTGCACAGTTGCCCGCCCGTCGCCTCGGCGCGCTCGAGGAGCGGCTCGAGCCACGAGAGGCTGCGCGGCCCGCTCTTCTCCACGACGGGGGCGCGCTTGTCTCCCGCGAGCTCGTAGTAGCGATCGAGCCCTTCTTCGTGGAGGAGCCGGTAGACGGTCTCACACCCCCTGCAGCAGAAGTCGCTCCCCGTGAGCGTGGAGGGGATCGGGGTATGGCAGTGTAGGCAGGTCGTTCGCGCTCCCACGCCCGCCGGTCAAGCGAAAGACGTGCCACCGTGGAAACGCCGCACGGAAAGGCGCGGAAACGTCGGCACGGCCCTTGCCAGGAGAAGTGGGCGATGGACGGAATCCTCGAGGCAATCCACTCCGCGATGGGCAATCCTGCCGCAGCCACCGGCTTCGTCGCCGCGGCGGTCGTGGGGATCGCGAGCAGCTTCCACTGCTTTCTGATGTGCGGTCCCCTGGCCTGCGCGGGGCTGGGCGGGCTCACGCGCAAGTCGCGCCCCATCGTGGCCTACCACGTCGGCCGGACCGCGGCCTATGCGCTGGTCGGCGCCTTCCTCGGTGCGGTCGGCGGCGGGATCTCCGGCGCGCTGCCGTTCTCGCTCTCGCGCTTCTTCCCCTGGCTGATGGCGGCGGCCCTCGTCCTCTCCGCCTTCGATCTCGGCAAGAAGCTGCCGGCCATTCCCGGCCTCGGCCGGATCGTCGGTCGGCTCGGTCGCCTCTCCGCCGGCGCGGATCCCACCGTGCGCTCGGCGACCATCGGTGCGCTCACGCCGCTCCTTCCCTGCGGTTTGCTCTACGGCATCTACGCCGCGGCGCTGGCGTCCGGCGGAGCGGGGACGGGTGCGTTGGTGATGCTCGGCTTCGCGTTGGGCAGCGGGCCGGCGCTCCTCATCGCGCAGGGGCCGATGAAGCTGCTCGATCGCCTGCCCCGCGGCGCGGCCGTCGCCGTCCGCCGCGGCCTGCCGCTCGTGGCCGCCGCCGGCCTCGTCGTCCGCGCGATCCTCGTCACGCCCGAGCAGCCGAGCTGCCACTAGGCCGCGTGGCGGGCCGCGGGGACGCGATCAGGGCTTGGGGGGTGCGTTGATCAGCACCTCGCGCGGCTTGGCGCCGTCGGCGGGGCCGACGATCCCCTCGCGTTCCATGCGCTCGATCATGCGCGCGGAGCGGTTGTAACCGATGCGCATCTTCCGCTGCAGCATGGAGATGGAGACGCGCTTCATCTCGGAGACGATGGCGACGGCCTGGTCGTAGAGCTCGTCGGAGAGATCGTCCTCGTCGACCGCTCCATCGCCCTCCTCCTCCGGTTCCTTCAGGATGGACTCGTCGTAGACGGGTGCGCCCTGCGCTTTGAGGTGGTCGACGATCCTCTTGATCTCCGTCTCGGTCACGAGCGCGCCGTGCACGCGCTGCAGGTGGTGGCTCGACGGCGGGAGGATCAGCATGTCGCCCATGCCGAGGAGCTTCTCCGCGCCGTTCGAGTCGAGGATGGTCATCGAGTCGGTGCGCGAGCGCAGCAGGAAGGAGATGCGCGACGGGAAGTTCGCCTTGATGAGGCCGGTGACCACGTCCACCGAGGGACGCTGCGTGGCGACCATCAGGTGGATGCCTGCGGCGCGCGCCTTCTGGGCGATGCGCGCGATGTAGGTCTCCACCTCCTTGGAGGCGACCATCATCAGGTCCGCGAGCTCGTCGATGATGATGACCAGGTAGGGGAGGGGCTTGGGCGCGTCCTCCGCCGGGGCCTGGGCCTCGACGACCGCTTCCTCCTCCACCGTCTCGCCCTTCTCGACGTCGATGACGAGCACCTTCCTCGTCTCGCCCACGGCTTCGGTGGAGGGCGCGGCGCTCTTCTGCCGCTCGCGGACGAGGCGGTTGTAGCCGGCGAGATCGCGCACGCCGTTTTCGGCGAGGAGGGCGTAGCGCCGCTCCATCTCGTCCACCGCCCAGCGCAAGGCGAGCGCGGCCTTGCGCGGATCGGTGACCACCGGCAGCAGCAGATGCGGGATGCCCTCGTAGATCGAGAGCTCGAGCATCTTGGGGTCCACCATGATGAAGCGGACCTCCTCGGGCGTGGCCTTGTAGAGGAGGCTGACGATCATGGCGTTGACCGCCACGGACTTGCCGGAGCCGGTGGTGCCCGCGATGAGCAGGTGCGGCATCTTGGCGAGGTCCGCCACGTAGGGCATGCCCTCGATGTCCTTGCCGATGCCGAGCGTCAGCTTGGAGCGCGACTTGCGGAAGGCGTCGTGCTCGAGGACGTCGCGCAGGTAGACCGTCTCGCGTTTGGCATTGGGCACTTCGATGCCCACGACGCCGCGACCGGGGATGGGCGCGACGATGCGGACGCGCAGCGCCTCGAGCGCCATGGCGAGGTCGTCGGCGAGGCCCTGGATGCGGGAGATCTTCACGCCGGGCGCGGGCGCGAACTCGTACATCGTCACCACCGGGCCGGGGCGAATGCGCTCCACCTGCCCGCGGATGCCGAAGTCCTCGAGCTTCTGCCGCAGGCGCTGCGCGGTGGCGTGGAGCTGCGCCTCGTCGAGGGGTCGGGCGTCCTCCTCGCGCGGCACGTCGAGCAGCGCGAGCGGCGGAAGCGAGAACCCGTTCTCCGAGACGATGAGATCGAAGGGCGAATCGCTCCTCTTGGCCTTGGCGGCCGCGCGTGGGAGTTCGATGACGGGCGCCGGCGCTTCCTTTTCCGGGGCGGGGGGCTCGGGTGCAGGGGCGGGCGCGGGCGGCGCCGGTTCGGGCTCGGCCACGATCGCCGGCGCCTCGGGCTCGGGTGCCTCGCGGGGTGCGGGCTCGGCGGGTACCCACGGCGGGTCCGGGGGGATCGCGGCGGGATCTTCTGCGGCGGGCTCGGGCGAGACGGGGCGCGCGGGAGGCGGCTCGCGGGCCGCGGTGCGCGCCGCGGCCGGGAGCTCCACCACCGGCGCCGGGGGCGGGTTGGGCTCCTCCTCGGGGATCTCCACGCGTCCGTCCAACCCCGCCTCGAGGGTGCCTTCCTCCGCCTTCTTGCGGCGGAAGCGGACCTTTTTCTCCGGCGCGGGGGGCAGGCCGAGCTCGGCGCGCCGCTCTTCCTCTTCGAGGCGCCGGGCCTCGCGCTCGAGGCGGTGCTGGGCGATCTGCAGCGCGACGAATTCGACCACCCAGGTGCCCAGCCAGCGCAGGCCGCGGCCGATGCCGAGGAAGACCCGGCTCAGCCGCATTCCGGAAGCCACGATGAGCGAGCTGGCCATGATCGCCAGGACGAGGATCAGCGAGCCGACCGTGGAAAAGGCCGCGACGAGCAGGTCGGCCAGAACGCCGCCGACCGCGCCGCCGGGCCGCGCACCGAAGGGCTGGAGGGAGGGGAAGAGGAGTTCGAGGGCGATGCCTCCGCTCAGG
>DATGOH010000087.1:0-2132 GCA_035306165.1 Ferdinandcohnia sp. | reverse complement strand
CAGGGCATCGTACCAGAGGACCACGATCACCTCGTCGCCGCTCGCCGCCGCGGTGATGGCGAGCGCGGCCGCCTGGTACCGGCGCGCGAAGCTTTCGCCGTGCAGGTGCAGGAGGGTGCGGCGCTTCATGGCGCCAAGATCCCCCAGCGGCACCGGGGCCGCAAGGCCGATGACATCGGGGCCCCTCTTTCCCGCATCCGTGGCCGCGGCCCGCTTTCGCGACGCGCCGCTAGAGCAGGAAATCCGGCACCGCCGGGATGGAGGGATGCACCTGCACCGGCCGACCGGAGTGGTCCGTGGCCACGTGGACGACGTGCGCCTGGGGGAAGGCCTCGCGGTAGCCGTTGACGTGCGTGGGCTCGTTGTCGAAGAGGGCGAAGACCAGGCCCTCGGCGGCAAGCTCCACGCAGACGCCGCGCTTGAACGCGTCGTCGGCCACGTGCGGTCCGGCCTTCATCCACAGCGCGGCGCGCGCCTCGCCCGGCGCCGGGAAGGCATGCGCCCGCAGGGCCCGCACGGTGCCCGGGCGCATCCCCTCGTGCCGCCCGGTGCAGTAGATGATGCGGACGCCGCGCGCGTGGAGCTTCTCCACGAAGGCCACCGCGCCGGGGATCGGCGCGTCTTCACCGCAGTAGTCGGAGTGGAAGAAGCGCGGCTCCCAGAAGGCGCGGAAATCCTCGTGCAACTCGCGGGCGCGCTCGCGCGGAAGGCCGGCGGCCACCATGGCCTCCTCGACCAGCCAAGCGGAGGTCCAGTGCTCGAGGCGGGAGGCGGCGAGCTCCGGGATCCCGCGCTCCCTCCCGTACTCGCGCAGGATGCGCACCTGCCGCGGCCGGTTGTCGAAGAGGGTCGAGTCGAGATCGAAGACGGCGATGCCGCGCTCGCCGTGCCGCTCGGCGGCGTCGAGCACGCGGCGAAGCACCGACCGGTCGAAGACGACGTTCTCGAAGCGCATGGCGCCCGAGTTGTAGGCGCTGGGGCCCTCGTTGTCGAGTCGATGCGCCCCCGAGCGAGGGCGCCTAGCTTTTTCTGAGGAAGGCCGCGACCGTGCGGCCGAGGGGGTGCGGATGCGCGTCCGGGACTGGATGCATCGAGGGGCCTCGGCCATCTCCGAGGCCGAGGCGAGCGAGAGAGGGATTCGCGTCGGCGCCGACACGTCGCTAAGGGAAGCGGCCGAGCGGATGCGCGCGAAAAGGGTCTCCGAGCTCCTGGTCGCCGACGAAACCGGCGCCGTGCTGGGGACGCTCCGCGCCTCCGATTTCGTGGACGCGACCGCACGCGGCGAACTGGTCCCGGCCGCCGCCATCGAGACCTGGGGCCTGGCCGAGGTCCGCGTGGCCGATCTGATGACGCCCGACCCGCGGACCATCGACATCGACGCCGACCTCGAGGAAGCGGTCGGCCTCCTGCTCGAAGGGGGCTTTCGCCACCTCCCGGTGCTCGACGCCAACCAACGTCTGGTCGGCATGCTCTCCGAGCGCGACCTGCGCGGTGCCCTGGGCGCCAACCTGCGCGACTGGAGCTCGCTCGAGGAGGAGCGCTTCCATGACGTGATCGCCAACGTGATGGTGCCCGGCGCCCTCTTCGTCCGGGACAGCCACCGCCTGGTGGACATCCTCGACGCCTTCACGGACGAGCGGATCGGCGCCCTCCCCGTGCTCGACGAGAACGACGTGCTCGTGGGGATTCTCTCCTACGTGGACATCCTCCGGTGGCTGCGGGAGCGGGCGAAGGCGTCGGGGCTCGAACTCGAGCGCGTGGTCGAGGCCGAGGCCGAGGGCATCTGACATCAGGCGGCGGCTTCGAGGGCCATCATCTGGGCGAAGCGCCCGCCCCGGGCGAGGAGGTCCGCCGGAGGGCCTTCCTCCACCACCCTCCCCGCCTCGAGCACGACCACGCGGTCCACGCCGCCGAGCGAGCGCAGGCGGTGGGTGATGATCAGCCCGATGCGCTCGCCCCCCAACGCCCGGGCGAAGGCCTCCTGCAGGAGGGCGTCGTTCTCTGCGTCCAGCGCGCTCGTCGGCTCGTCGAGGATGAGGATGCGCGCCTCGCGCACCAGCGCGCGCGCGATCCCCAGCCGCTGGCGTTGTCCGCCTGAAAGGGCGAGGCCGCGCTCACCTACCCGGCCGTCG
>DATGOH010000086.1:0-7441 GCA_035306165.1 Ferdinandcohnia sp. | reverse complement strand
TCAGCCGCTTGAGCTGCATCCAGGTCTTCGAGGTGCGGCCCTCGACCATGTAGGCGGCAAGGGTATAGGGCGCGCCGGCGAAGCCGATGAGGGGGACGCGGCCGTCGAGCGCGCGCACGGTCTGGCGGATCGCCTCGAGGGTGAAGGCCGTCTCCTCCGTCGGATCGAAGTGCGCGAGCCGCTCGACGTCGCCGGCGGAGCGGATGGGCTCGGGGAAGGCCGGGCCGTCGCCGGCTTCGAAGACCAGCCGCATGCCCATCGCCTCCACCGGGATGAGGATGTCGGAGAAGAGGATGGCGGCGTCCACGCCGAGGAGATCCACCGGCTGGACCGTGACCTCGGCGGCCAGCTCGGGCGTCTTGCACAGGCCGAGGAAATCCGTCTTGCGCCGGACCTCCATGTACTGCGGCAGGTAGCGCCCCGCCTGCCGCATCATCCACACGGGCGTGACGTCCACGGGCTCGCCGCGGCAGGCCTTGAGGAAGCGGTGGTCGGTCACGGGCTCCTCCCCGAAAAGGTCAGAACCAATCCCTCGGCTGGAAGAAGGCGAGGGCGCGCTCCTCCCGGGATCCCGGGCGGGGACGATGGTCATACTCCCACCGCGCCAGGGTGGGAAGCGACATGAGGATGGACTCGATGCGACCGCCCGAGCGCAGGCCGAAGGTCGTGCCCCGGTCGTAGACGAGGTTGAACTCCACGTAGCGGCCGCGGCGGAGGAGCTGCCAGCGCCGCTCCTCCTCGCCGAACGGCGCATTCCGGCGCCGCTCCACGATGGGGAGATAGGCCGGGAGGAAGGCTTCGCCCGCGTCGCGGACGAAGGCGAAGTTCTCCTCGGTCGCCGGGAGGTCGTCGAAGAAGATCCCGCCGACGCCCCGCATCTGTTTGCGGTGCGGGATGGTGAAGTACTCGTCGCACCACTTCTTGAACCGGGGATAGTGGGTGGGGTCGTGCCGGTCGCACGCCTCCTTGAGGGTGCGGTGGAAGTGGAGGACGTCCTCCTCCTCCGGATAGCTCGGAGTCAGGTCGGCGCCTCCGCCGAACCACGCCTTCTCTCCGCGCGACATGTAGCGGAAGTTGGCGTGCACGGTGGGGACGAAGGGATTTTTCGGATGGATGACCAGGGAGATGCCCGCAGCGTAGAAGGATTCGCCCTCGCCGGCGAGCTGCTCCCGCATGGCGGGAAGGACGCTGCCGAAGACCTCGCTGGTGTTGACGCCCCCCTTCTCGAAGACGGCGCCATCCTCGATGATGCGGGTGATCCCCCCGCCGCCGCCCTCGCGCTGCCAGCGGTCCTCGCGAAAGCGCGCCGCGCCGTCGATCTCCTCGAGGGCCGCGCAGATGCGGTCCTGCAAGTCGCGGAACCAGGCCTCCGCCCGCCGACGCAGCTCCATCGCGCGCCCTCAGGCGCCGGGCTTGTCGCCCTCGGCGCGCTCGTCGGACTCGCCCTCGGCCAGTCCCTTCTTGAAGTTGCGGATCCCGGCGCCGAGCGACCTTCCGAGCTGGGGCAGGCGGGTCGCGCCGAAGAGAAGCAGGACGATCCCGAAGATGATCAGGAGTTCCTGTGCCCTCAAGCCAAACATCGCGTCCTCCACGGCCGATCCGAGGACCGGCCGAACCTTCGTACCCGGAACGCCGGGGGGGCGCAACGTCTTCCCTCCCCTAAGCGGCGGTGGGCAAGCCAACGGGGGGTTCCTACCCTGCCAACATCTCCCGTCCTGCAGGAGAAAGGAAGGACGCGATGAACCTCGGCTTCGGATCCAAGAAGATGCAAAAGAGCGCCAGGAACGTGGGGAAGATGTTGCGCAAGCGCTGGAACGAGGTCTCCGAATACGACATCGACGACGTGCTCGAGCTCTTCGGCCTCCAGCGCATGCCCCGCCCCACCTCGCGCTTCCTCAGCGCCCTGGGCCTGGTGCTCGGGGGCGCGGCCGTGGGCGTGGCCATCGGGATGATGCTCTCGCCGCCGAGCCGGAGGTCCTACCCCCACGTGCAGACGCCCAGCCACCGGGCGCAGCCCCACCAGCCGGTCGGCGCGCCCTGATCACAGCGCCGGCAGCCGCGCCGCCCGCGCCCGAAACGCGGCGAAGAGATCGCCGATCTTCTCCACGCGCTCGGCCATGTTGCGCAGGTGGAAGTCGCCCGGCCGCAGCCGGTCGTCCACCTCCTCCCAGCGCAGCGGGCAGGAGACGGGCGCGCCGTCCACGGCGCGCGGCGAATAGGGCGCGACGATGGTCTTGCCGCGGCCGTTCTGGAAGCAGTCCAGGTAGAGGCGGCCCTGCCGCTTCGCCTTGGCCCGCTCGAGCGTGACCTCCGGCAGCACCTCCTCCACCGCCCGGGCGATGCGCAGCGCGAAATCGAGCGCCTGCTCGTGCGTGTGACCGGGGGCCAGGGGGACGAGCACGTGCAGGCCGCGCTGCCCGGAGGTCTTGGCGAGGCTCGGCAGCGAAAGCTCGGAAAGGAGCGTGCGCAGCGCCCGCGCCACGGGGACGGCCTGCTCGATGCCCCTTCCCTCCGCTGGGTCGAGGTCGAAGATCACCCAATCGGGCTCCTCGATCCGCCCGATGGTGGACGACCACATGTGGATGGTGAGGACCGCGTTCTGCGCGAGCCACGCCAGCGCCCGGGGGCCGTCGACCATCAAGCGCCGGATCGTCCGTCGTCCCGAGGGCGAGGGCGCTTCCACCAGGGTCATCCAGGGTTCGGCCTCGTCGCCGATGTTCTGGTGGAACCAGCCCGGGCCGTCGATGCCCTCGTTCCAGTGCTGGAAGGCCAGCGGCCGATCGCGCAACGCCGCGAGGAGCGGAACCGCCATCCGCTCGTAGTACTCGAGGAGTTCGCGCTTGGTGATGCCGTCCCGCGGGTAGAGGATGCGATCGGGATGGGTGAGCCGCACGCCGGCGAAGGCGTCGTCGCCGAGTTGGGGCAATCGGTCCGCCCGCGCCGGAAGCGGCCGCTCGCGCACGGCCTCCTCGGGCGTCTTGTCGGCGCGCAGACCGAGGAAGACCGGCTGGCGCAGCCTTCCCTCGGAGGTCCACTCGGCGAAGCGCACCGCGGCCACCAGCCGGGGCGGGACCCAGCGGGCGTCGCGCATCCGCGGCGCCCCCGTGGCCGTCGGCGCATCGCCCACCACCTGTGAGAGCGCCTCGTACAGGAGGGCGCGGTCGCGGGAGGAAAAGCCCGTCCCCACCCGGCCGGCGTAGACGAAGCCGCCGTCGTCGGCCACGGCCAGAAGGAGCGAGCCGATCGCGCGCCCGCCACCGGAGGTGGGGGTGAAACCGACGACGGCGAACTCCTGGCTCTGCTCGAGCTTGATCTTCTTCCATGCCGGATGGCGGGCGCCGACCCAGGCCGATACCGGATCCTTCTGGACCACGCCCTCCCAGCCGCGCGCCTTCGCCAGGCGCAGCGCTTCGGCGGGCGGAAGGCGGTGGACCTCGGAAAGGCGCAGCGGATCCGGCGCGAGCGCGAGAAGGCTTTCCAAGAGGTCGCGTCGCTCCCGCAGGGGGCGGCGGCGCAGATCCTCGCCGTCGAGACGGAGGAGGTCGAAGGCAAAGTAGACGGCCTCCTCGTCGTGGCCCTGCTGCAGGAGCTCGAAGCGCGAGACGCCGTCCTCGTCCAACACGGCGATCTCGCCGTCGAGCACGGCGTCGCCCACCACGAGCTCTCCGAGTGCGTCCACGACGCGACCGAAGCGCGCGCCGAGATCCAGGCCGCGACGGCTCTGCAGCGCGACGCGGCCGTGCGACACCGCCGCGAGCGCGCGAAAGCCGTCGTACTTGGGCTCGAACCAGCCTTCCTCCGCGGACGCGTGGGTCGCCCGCACCAGGACGGCGCGCATCGGCGGGAGGTAGGCGGCGAGGATCTCCTCGGGAGGAGGTCGGATCCTTCCGAGCTCGCGCTTCGGCTCGGGGCCGCGCGTGATCACCCGCCCGCTCTCCACGGACTCGGGGCGCTCGGAGAGGATGTCGCGCTCGGGATCCGCGTGGCGGTCGTGCGCCTTGAAGAAGATCCACTGCTGCTTGTCGCCCGCCTTGCGCGTGCGGACGAGGTGCCACTCGCCCACCAGCTTCTCCCCCCGCAGCCGCAGGTGGAGGTGGCCCTTCTCGCGCTGCTTCGCCGCCTCGCCCGGCGGGACCGTATCGTAGGTGCCGCGGTCCCAGATCAGCGAATCGCCCGCGCCGTACTCGCCTTCGGGGATCCTGCCCTCGAACTGCCCGTAGGCCAGAGGGTGGTCCTCGGTTTCCACGGCGAGCCGCTTGACGGCCGGGTCGTAGCTCGGCCCCTTGGGGATCGCCCAGGAGGCGAGCGCCCCGCCGATCTCGAGGCGCAGGTCGTAATGCAGGTTGCGCGCATGGTGCTTGTGCACCATGAAGCTGCGGCCGCCCGTCCGGACGGCCGCTTCCGGCGGCGGCTCCGGGGTCGTTCCGAAGCGCCGCCGCGCCGCGTACTCGTCGAGCCGACCCCTCTCCCCCACCCTCGAAAGATCGTCACGCGAGCGAGGGCGCGCCGCTACTTGTGAATCGCCATCTTGGCGACGTCGAGGGCGGCTTCCTTCACCACCTCGGCGAGGGTCGGGTGGGCGTGGCACGCGCGCGCGACGTCCTCCGCGCTCGCCTGCATGTCGATGGCGACGGCCAGCTCGGCGATGAGGTCGCCGGCGTGCGGGCCGATGATGTGCGCGCCGAGGATGCGGTCGGTCTTCTCGTGGGCGAGGATCTTCGCGAAGCCCTCGGTGGCGTGCATCGCGCGGGCGCGGCCGTTGAACCGGAACGGATAGGTGCCCTTCTTGTACGGGATGCCCGCCGCCTTCAGCTCCTCCTCGGTCTTGCCCACCGAGGCGATCTCCGGGCTCGTGTAGACGACGCTCGGGATCGCGTCGTAGTTCACCTCGGCGTAGCGGCCGGCCATGGCGTCGACCGCCGCCACGCCCTCCTCGCTCGCCTTGTGCGCGAGCATGGGGCCGCGGATCACGTCGCCGATCGCGTAGATCGAGGGGACGTTGCTGCGGAAGTGCTCGTCGACCACCACGCGCCCACGCTCGTCGAGGCGGACGCCCACCGCCTCGAGGCCCAGGCCCTCGGTGTAGGGCTTGCGCCCCACCGCCATGAGCACGCGGTCGGCGACCAGGCGCTCCTCCTGTCCGGCTTCGTTGGCGAAGACGATCTCCGCCTCGGCCTCGCGCTTCTCGATGCGCTGGACCTTGCAGCCCAGGCGGAGCCGCAGGCCCTGCGCGGAGAGGATCTTCGCCGCCTGCTGCGCGAGCTCCTCGTCCATGCCGGCGAAGAGGCGGGGGAGGTACTCGATGACCGTCACCTCCGCGCCGAGCCGGCTCCACACCGAGCCGAGCTCCATGCCGATCACCCCGCCGCCGATCACGACGAGGCGGCGGGGAACCTCCTCGTAGGCGATCGCGTGGTCGGAGCTCGTGACGATCCGGCCGTCGATCTCCACGCCGGGCAGGCTCGCGGGCGCCGAGCCGGTGGCGACGAGGATGCGCTGGGCGGAGAGCCGCTCCACCGCGCCGTCGGCGCCGCGCACCTCGACCTCGTTCGGCCCGGCGATCCGGCCCGTGCCCAGGTAGCGCTTGACCTTGTTCTTGAGGAAGAGGCCGTCGATGCCGGTGGTGTTGGCCCGCACCACCTCGTCCTTGTGCGCGAGCATCCGCGCCAGATCGAGGCCCACGCCCTCGGCGCGGACGCCGAACTTGGCGGCCTCGTTCCGCATCTGGTGGTACAGGTGGCTCGCCTCCAGCAACGCCTTCGAGGGGATGCAGCCCACGCGCAGGCAGGTGCCGCCCAGCGCCTTCTCCTTCTCGACGCAGGCGACCTTCATGCCGAGCTGCGCCGCGCGGATCGCCGCCACGTAGCCGCCCGGGCCGGCGCCGATGACGACCAGATCGAAGCTCTCCACGACCGTTCCTCCGGCTTCAGCCGAGCGTCAGACCTCGAGGAGGATGCGCTCCGGGTTCTCGATGCACTCCTTGATCCGGACCAGGAACTGCACCGCCTCGCGGCCGTCGATGATGCGGTGGTCGTACGAGAGCGCCACGTACATCATCGGCCGGACGACGATCTGGTCGTCCACCACCACCGGGCGCTTCTCGATCTTGTGCATGCCGAGAATGCCGCTCTGCGGCGGGTTGAGGATGGGGGTGGAGAGCAGCGAGCCGTAGATACCGCCGTTGGTGATGGTGAAGGTGCCGCCCTGCAGCTCCTCGATCTTGAGCCGGCTCTCGCGCGCCCGCTGGGCGAAGTCGGCGATCACCTTCTCCGTCTCGGCGAAGGAAAGCGTGTCGGCGTCGCGAATCACGGGCACGGTGAGCCCCTTGCCGCCGCCGATCGCCACGCCGATGTCGTAGAAGTTCTTGTAGACGATCGTCTCGTCGCGGATCTCCGCGTTGACCGCCGGGAAGGCCTTGAGCGCCTCGATCGACGCCTTCACGAAAAAGGACATGAAGCCGAGCTTGATGCCGTACTTCTTCTGGAAGGCATCCTGGTAGCGCTCGCGCAGGGCGATGACCGCGGACATGTCGATCTCGTTGAAGGTCGTCAGCATCGCGGTCTCTTGGGTGGCCTGCACGAGGCGGCGCGCGATGGTCTTGCGGAGCGGGGTCATGGGAACCACCTGCTCCTCGCGCGCACCGACCGGGCGCGGCGCCGGGGCGGCCGGAGCCGCCGGCGCCGCGGGGGCCGCCTTGGCCTCCGCCGCGCGCTCCACGTCCTCCTTGAGGATGCGCCCTCCCCGTCCGCTGCCCTGCACCTCGGCAGGGGAGACGCCGAGCTCGGCGGCGGCGCGACGGGCCGCCGGGCCCATCGGCACCTCGCCGACCGGCGCCGCGGGCGTCGGCGCGGGTGCGGCCTGGGCCGGCGCGGCGGCCGGCGCGGGAGCGGGAGCCGCCTCGCCGGGGCGCTCCGCCTCCTCCATCTCTCCGATCACCTCGCCGATCGCCACGGACGCCCCGGCGCCCTTGACGATCTTGCGCAGGTACCCGCTCACCGGTGCGGGCACCTCCACGGTGGCCTTGTCGCTCTCCACCGTGACCACGGTCTCGCCCCGTGCAACCCAGTCGCCGGGCTGCTTCTGCCATTGCTCGATCGCCGCCTCGACGATGGACTCACCGAGGGGCGGGACAGTGATGCTCGTGGACATCTCGATCTCCTGCCGGACGCGTTGCCTGCCTCTCTATCACGGAGAAGGGAGTTGGATGGGAGCAAATGCGGCTTCGAGGAGCCGACGCTGCTCGAGCCGGTGGCTCGCGGCGGAGCCGGTCGCCGGGCTGGCGGCGGCCGGCCGCGTGACGCGCGCGAACGGAAGCTTCAGGATGCCGCTCTGGGTGAGCTGGCTCCACATGTGCATCCACGCCCCGTGGTTGGCGGGCTCCTCCTGCACCCAGAGGATCTCGCGCGCGTTCGGGTAGGAGGCGATCTCCCGCTCGATCTCC